>JAFZRW010000043.1 GCA_017619685.1 Schwartzia sp. (in: firmicutes) | reverse complement strand
ATGGAACTGCAGCGTCAAGCGGCATGAGGACGTCGCTTGTACTTTTGCGCTGTCCATGCCGGACGTTTATGAGGTCGGCATGTCGAATCTTGGCCTGAAGATTTTATACGAGATTTTGAATCGCAGGCAGGATACGGCGGCGGAGCGCGTCTATGCGCCCTGGATCGATATGGAAGAAGAAATGCGGCGGCGCGGTCTGCCGCTTTTTTCGCTGGAGACGAGGACGCCAATCCGGGAATTTGATTTCCTTGGATTTTCGCTTCAGTATGAAATGATATACACCAACGTGCTCAATATGCTCGACCTTGCGGGAATTCCCGTTTGGGCGGCGGAGCGCGGCGAGGACGTTCCGCTTGTCGTCGGCGGCGGGCCTTGCGTATATAATGTGGAGCCTGTTGCCGACTTTTTCGACTTGTTCGTGATCGGCGAGGGCGAGGCTGTTCTCGGGGAGCTCGTTTCGCTTTTCATTGCGTGGAAGCATGAGGGAAAGCCGGAGGGACGCAAGGGATTTTTGCGCCGTGCGGCCGGGATTTCAGGCGTTTATGTTCCTTCGCTCTATGTGCCGCGCTACGACGAGAACGGCGATTTTCGCGGTATGGAACGATTGGATGAGGCGGCGCCTTCCGTGGTCTACAAGCGTGTCGTGAAGGATATGGATTCGGCGGAGACGATGGAAAAACCTGTCGTGCCGTATATCGGGATCGTCCACGATCGCGTCATGCTTGAATTGTTTCGCGGCTGTTCGCGCGGCTGCCGTTTTTGTCAGGCGGGTATGGCGTACAGGCCCGTTCGGGAACGGAGCCGGGAAAAGCTGCGCGCGTTGGCGCGGAAAATGGTCGACGCTACCGGTTATGATGAGATGTCGCTGACGTCTTTGAGCTCAGCGGATTATTCATGCCTTGACGGATTGGTAGACGGACTGATGGAAGATTTTGCAGGGGAGAAGGTCAGCTTTTCCTTGCCGTCGCTTCGGATTGACAGCTTTTCCATCGGGCTCGCCGACCGAATGCAGCAAGTTCGGAAAAGCGGCCTGACCTTTGCGCCGGAAGCGGGAACGCAGCGCATGCGCGACGTCATCAATAAAGGCGTCACGGAAGAGAATTTGCTGGATGCGGTTTCGGCGGCGTTCCGCAAAGGCTGGAAGTCCGTGAAGCTCTATTTTATGCTCGGGCTTCCTACAGAGACGGACGAAGACGTGATCGGCGTCGCAAAGCTGGCGAAAGAGGTCGTCGATTGCTATCAGCGGGTTACGGGAAAACGCGGCGCAAAAGTTACGATCAGCGTTTCCTGTTTTGTGCCGAAAGCCTTCACGCCATTTCAGTGGGAGGCGCAGGATTCGCTCGCGGAATTTGAGCGCAAGCAGCGCCTTTTGAAAGAGCATATTCATGACCGGGCGATACAGTTCAATTATCATGACGCGCGTGTCAGTCGCCTCGAGGGCGTGCTCGCGCGCGGCGACCGCCGCCTTTCGCGTGTGATCCATGAGGCGTGGCGGCGCGGTGCGCGGTTCGACGGCTGGACCGATCAGTTCCATGAGAATTACTGGCTGGACGCATTCGCAGCGCTCGGCGTAGACGCGGATTATTACAACGGAAGGAAGCGCGCACAGGACGAACCTTTTCCGTGGGAGCATACGTCGCCCGGCGTTGCCCGCGCGTTCCTGTGGACGGAGCGGGAGCGCGGAATGAGAGGCGAGCTGACGCCGGATTGTCGTCGGGGACATTGTACGGGCTGCGCCGTTTGTCCGACGCTTGACGTCAGCGTCGTCGACGGGAGGGCGAAATCATGAGCGGCGAAATGATGAAAAGCGCCGTGCGGTATTGCCGCGCGCATATCACGAAAGACGAAGCGCTTCGCTATATCTCGCATCTTGATTATGCGTCGCTGATGCAGCGGGCAATCTGCCGCGCGAAACTGCCCGCAGCGTATTCCGAAGGGTTCAATCCGCACATGAAGCTCAGCTTTGCGTCGGCGCTTTCCGTCGGCGTGACCAGCGAAGCGGAATATATGGATCTTGAAATCGCGGGCAAGATTTCGGAGAAGGAGATCGAAGAGCGGCTTCGGGGCGCGCTCCCGAGCGGCGTGCGTCTGCTCGGTATCCGGCTCTTGGACGCGAAGCCGAAAGCGTTGATGTCTTTGACGGACGAAGCGGAATACGAGGTTGAGGCGCCGCTGTGCGGAAGCATGACCGACGTGGCGGCGGCGCTGGATGCGTTCAATGCGGCAAAAGAATGTCTGTATATCAGGAAAACGCCGAAAAAAACGCGTGAAATTGAAGTGAAACAGTATATTCTCGGCGACATTCAAGCGAAAGAGACGCATGAGGGAACGCTGCGGCTTGCGATGGCAATCCGCGTTACGCCGGGCGGGAGCGTCAAGCCGCAGGAAGTTCTTTCGCTGCTCGCCGAGCGCTTTTCCATGCCGGTGCGCGCGCAGGAAGCCTTGATTCATCGCCGCGCGTTGCTCAGTGGGGGTAAACCCCTTTTGCCGGAAGAGGTGCGGCCGTGAAAACGATCTTACTGAATGTGACGCCGGAAGAAACGCGCATGGCCTTGATGGAAGACGGCCGTTTGATGGAAACGGAGGCGGAGCGTCCTTTCCATTCGCATCTTGTCGGCAATATTTACAAAGGGCGGGTGCAAAACGTACTGCCCGGTATGCAGGCGGCCTTTATTGACATCGGACAGAAGAAGAATGCGTTCCTGTATCTTGGGGACGGCGTTTCCGAAGACGGCAGACGCGGCGTGCATGAAAATCTTACCATCGGCCAGTCGGTGGTTGTGCAGGTCGTCAAGGACGCCGTCGGCACGAAAGGCCCGCGCGTCGCTACGAAGCTTTCCCTGCCGGGACGCAACGTCGTCTTGATGCCGACGGTTTCCTATATCGGCATGTCGCGACGTATCGAGGACGAAGAGGAGCGCGACAGGCTCTCCGCATTGGCACGCGAGATTTGCCCCCCGGAGATGGGGCTGATTGTCAGGACGGTCGCCGCAGGGCAGGATGAACAGACGCTTGCAGACGACGTGCATTATCTGGAGAGACTTTGGGCGTCCATTTCCGCACGGAGCCGTGTGCTTTCCGCTCCGGCGCTGCTCTATCGGGACGCAGATATGGCGATTCGCATCGTGCGCGATCTTCTGACGGAAGAGATCGACCAACTGGTGGTAGACGACGCTGAAACCTATCGGAACGTGCGGGAATTGGCGAGCTATACATCGCCCGCGCTTGCAGACCGAGTGGAACTGTACGAAGCAGGCGCGTCGCTTTTTCGCGCGTACGGGGCGGAAGCGGAATTGGAATCCCTCGCCGAACGTGAAGTCGAGCTCCCATCCGGCGGCTTTCTCGTCATCGACCGGACGGAGGCGCTGACGGTCATCGACGTCAATACGGGAAAATTTGTCGGGAATTCCAATTTGTCTGATACGATTTTCCATACGAATATGGAAGCAGCGGAAGAAATCTTGCGGCAGCTTCGTCTTCGGGACGTCGGCGGTATCATCGTCGTCGATTTTATCGATATGGACGAGGAAGGACAAAAAGAAAACCTGCTTGCTTTTATGCGCGAGCGCGCAAAACTTGACCGGACGAAAACGAATATCATCGGGATTACGCAGCTCGGTCTTGTCGAGATTACGCGAAAAAAATCACGGCAAAACGTCGAGAGTATCCTGTACGGCGATTGTCCGTGCTGCCATGGCAGCGGGCGCGTCGAGTCGCCGGAGACGGTGGCGATTCGCATCTGTCGTGATATCCGACGAATCGAGGAGCGTTCGCACGCCGATTTCGGCTACGAAGTCGAGGTGCATGAGACGGTGGCGCTGGCGTTGCTGGATTCCCCGCTCGTCGATCGTCTTTCGGCTGAGCTTGGCGTAAAAGTCGCTTTCGTCATCAAGCCGGGCATGCACCCGGAGAGTTATGCGATCACGCAGCGGGGCAACGGGCGGGAATAAAGCGTTTGTAATAGGAAGTAGGTTAGCCTATGGAATTGGCGGAAAGAATACGGCAATTTTTCTTTGGCGCGCAGCGCGTCAAGACGCCGACCGTCCTCCAGATGGAGGCTACGGAATGCGGCGCGGCGTCGCTTTCTATGGTACTGGCCTATTACGGAAAATGGCTGCCGTTGGAAAAGCTGCGGCAGGAGTGCGGCGTCACCCGGGACGGCGTAAACGCGAAGAATATTTTGCGCGCGGCACGGCGGCTCGGCTGCAATGCGAAAGGCTACGCAGGAAAGCCGGAGGTGCTCAGAGGGAAGGAATTCCCGCTGATTCTTTTTTGGGAGTTTAATCATTTCGTCGTACTGGAGGGTTTCGAGGACGATACGGTTTATCTGAACGATCCCGCGCTGGGGCGGCGCAAAGTCTCTTGGAATGATTTCCTTACGTCCTATACCGGCATTTATCTCAATATCCGGCCCGGCGAAGACTTTCGGCAGGAGGGCCGCCCTTACAACGTGGCGAAAGCCGTTGCGGAAAAACTCGCCGAAGACAAATGGGCGATCTTGTTTGTATTGATCCTCGGGCTTTGCATGATTGTTCCCGGTCTTGCCGTTCCGGTGATGAATCAGATCTTTATCGACGACGTGTTTTCGATGAAGCACCCCGATTGGACGAGGAAGCTCTTCATAGCGATGGCTGCTGCTGCTGTGCTGTCCGGCGTCATGGCTGCCATGCGTGCGGCGGTACTGACCTACTGGCAAAAAAAGCTGACGCTTTCGGATTCGTCTTCGTTCTTTTGGCATGTCTTGCGATTGCCCGTGACGTTTTTTCAGCAGCGGTTCGCTGCGGATGTGGCGTCGCGCATCCAGTTCAACGAATCCAATGCCGAAGTCCTTTCAGGTCAAGCGGCGACTGCCGTACTTGATCTTTTTATCGCTCTGTTTTACCTTGGCCTGTTGGTGCAGTACAGCGTGCCCTTGACGCTGGTAGGCGTTTCCGTCAGCTTCATCGACCTTGCGGCGCTGCTCTATATGCGGCGAAACATGACCGACCTGACCATGCGGATTCAGCAGGAGCAGGGCAAGGAATACGGCGTGCTGATGAACGGCCTGATGATGATGGAAAGCGTCAAGGCATGCGGCAGTGAGAGCGACCTTTTCGGGAAATGGGCGGGCTATGCCGCAAAAGCCCTTGTCGCAGATCAGGAGATGCAGTTCTGGTCTATGAAAGTGCGGCTTTTGCCGACGCTTTTTGCAGGCCTTTCGGGAGCGCTGGTATTGACGGTGGGCGGCTTTTCCATTATGGAGGGCGTGATGACCGCGGGCGTTTATACGGCGGTGAACAGCCTCATCGACAAATTCCACGAGCCTATGCAAAAAATCCTCGCCCTCAGCGAAGTCATTCGAACAACGGAAATGCAAATGCAGCGCCTCGACGATGTGCGCCGCTATCCAATCGACAGCCTAAATTATCCTGATGAAACGCAGAAAATCACCTTTACGGGCGACAGATTGTCCGGAGAAATCCAAATGCGGGACGTGAGTTTCGGGTACAGTCCGTTGGATCCACCGCTTTTGGAGCATTTCGAGCTTTCCCTTGCGCCGGGGCGGTGGGCCGCTGTCGTGGGCGCGTCGGGCAGCGGAAAATCTACGCTGGCGAAACTCGCGGCGGGTCTTTATGAAGAGTGGTCGGGCGACGTATGCTTCGACGGCGTGAAGCGGCGGGAGATTCCGCGCGCCGTATTGGTGAATTCCATCGCAACGGTAGATCAGGATGTGTTTCAGCTTTCCGGTACGGTGCGTGAAAATATTTCGCTGTTTGACAAGTCCGTGCCGAAAAACGACATTATACAGGCGGCCCAGGACGCCTGCATTCATGAAGATATCCTGCGGCTTCAGGGCGGCTACGAGGCCGAAGTGTCCGAGGGCGGGATGAATTTCAGCGGCGGGCAAAGGCAGCGACTGGAGATTGCCCGCGCATTGGCGTGCAATCCGTCCGTATTGATTCTCGACGAAGCGACGAGCGCCATCGATCCGATGACCGAGCAAAAGATATTGGAAAACATTCGGCGGCGCGGTTGCACCTGCCTGATTGTCGCGCATCGTCTTTCCACGATTCGCGACGCGGACGAGATCATCGTGCTGGAGAAAGGAAAAGTTGCCGAGCGCGGTACGCATCGGGAATTGATTCAGCATGACGGTCCTTATCGCAGACTGATCGAAGAGCGCGAGAAAGAAGCGCAGAACGAAGAGACATTGGACTGAGAGGAGGGGAACGACGTGAAACTGGCTGCCGGAGAGCGGTATTTGCTGGCGGACGAAAATTCGTATATTGTGCTGACGTCTGGCAGGGCAGAGGTCTACGCGGTTACGCGGCAGAAGATTTCTTTTCGCCAGATTTTCCTGACGGAACTGACCGAACGTGAAGCGGCGTTCCCATCGCTGGACGAATTCGGTGTGATTGACGTGCTGGTTTATGCCGTCGAGGACATTGAATTTGAATTGCTGCCGATGGCAGAGGCGGAGCCCGCCGTTGTCGCGCCGTTGATGAAGGCCTGGTTCGGGCGGCTCGTCGAGCTTCCCTGGCTCAGGCTCCTGGCAGACCGCGGCGACGACGTCTTGAAGACGTGGGCGGACGGTTCGGTAATGGACGGCAAAATGGCGGACATGGAGACGCTTTTGCGTGCGTTCTCGGAGAACGAGGCCATTTTCGCAATGCTGCTTGGCGTGCGGTTCAAGTCGCAGGACAAGCGGCTCGGGCTGCGCCTGGAAAATCGGGCGAAGGTGCAACGCCGTCTCGTGGACGAAACGATTGCCGGACTGCTCGGTGAAGACATTTCTCCTGCGGACGAGAGTGGTACGGGCGACGCAAAACTTGAAGAAGCGGCGTTCCTTGTTCGGTGCGCGGCGCGCGCGCTGAAAATGCCCGCTGAGGATATTCATATTGCGCCGGAAATGGCGAAAAAACTTGATTCCTTCGGAATCTTGCGGCGTCTTGTCCAGAAGTGCGGCATGCAGCTTCGCTATGTCAATCTTGAAGACGGTTGGAATAAGGAAGACAGCGGCGTCATGCTCGGGTATCTTTCGTCGGACGGGGAAAGAAAAGAACTGGCCGCATTGATTCCCGAGACGCCGGAACGCTATATTGTCGTAACGAAGGCATGTCCCGAGGGGACTCCCGTTACGGACGAAGTTGCTGCGCGATTTGAAAAGGACGCATTTCTTTGCTATCCGGGGCTTCCCGCCCGGAAACTCGCTTTTTCCGACCTGTTCAAATTTTTGTTCCGTCAAAGCTGGGCGACGGATTGGAAAACGATTGTCGCCGTCAGTCTCGTTATGGGCCTGATTCCGCTGATCACGCCGATTGTCACCGAGACCGTTTTCAAGGACGTCATCCCCATTCTCGACAGAGAAGGCCTTGCCACTGTCACGCAGGTGATGATGGTTGCGGGGTTCACCACGGCCGCTCTTTCCACCGTGCGTTCCGTCGCATTCCTTCGCCTGTCCGCTTCCTGCGGCATGGCGCTTCGCGCCGCACTTTTTGGACGTCTGCTTTCCCTTCCGGCAAAGTTTTTCCGCAGCTTTCAGTCCGGCGACCTTGCGAACCGAATGATGGGACTTGAAATGGCGACGACGCTCTTTTCGGAAAACCTCTTCGGCGTACTATTCAACCTCGTCTTTTCCCTTTGGAGCCTCGCCCTGATGTGTTACTATAGCTGGAAGCTTACGGCGGCGGCGCTCTTTATTTGGCTTGTTTATCTCGTTCTCAGCGGTTTTGTTATCAATCGCCTCATCAGCGCCCAGCGAAACATGACCGAGGCGAAAAACAAGACCTCCGGCATACTGCAGCAAATTTTCACGGGGCTCGTGAAATTTCGCGTGAAGGGCGCGGAGGAGCAGGCATATCACTTATGGGGCGAAAAATTCGCCGAGGAATGGAAATGGGACTACAGCGCGCGCGTGCTGAAAAATTACAACGCTGTAATCGCTGCCGTTCAGCCGATCTTGCTTGCGCTCGTGCTCTATTATTTCGGGCTGCGGGAGTTGGCGGAGACGACAACGGCAGGCGCAGCGGGCGGAGCGGAAAAGACGCTGGAGGACGTTTTCGCGGTGGGCGAGCCGATGAGCGTTGCCACATTCATCGCGTTCCAGGCAGCCTATACTGCCTTCAATGCGTCGTTGAACGCAGTCATGCCGGTTTTGGAACAAGTTTCCATCGTTCACCCGCTGTTAGAGAATATCCGGCCGATTCTCGATGCGGAGCCGGAGGTGGCTGAAGAAAAAATGGAGGCCGACGTGCTTTCGGGCGCTTTTGCCGTCAAGCATTTATCTTTCTCCTACGGCGAAGGACTGCCGGAGGTGCTGCATGATTTGAGCTTTTCTGTGGCCGCCGGGGAACATGTCGCCATCGTCGGGCGATCCGGCTGCGGAAAATCGACGTTGGTTCGTTTGCTGCTCGGCTTTGAGTCGCCGACCAGCGGAGCAATCTATTATGACGGGCAAGACTTGGCCGACCTTGATCTTCCTTCCGTACGCGTACAGATGGGCGTCGTGCTGCAAAACGGCCAGCTCATGACGGGGGATATTTACCGAAATATCGTCGGCGCCAGCGACTTGACGCTCGACGACGCCTGGGCGGCGGCGGAGGCTGCCGGAATTGCCGACGAAATCCGCGAAATGCCCATGCAGATGCAAACCATCGTCAGCGAGGGCAGCACGAACATTTCCGGCGGACAGCGGCAGCGAATCCTGATTGCAAAAGCGCTTGCCATGAAACCTGCAATCATCGTCTGCGACGAGGCGACCAGCGCCCTCGACAATCGCACGCAGGCCATTGTGACGGAAAGCCTCGATCGGCTCAAAGCGACACGTCTCGTCGTCGCGCATCGCCTTTCGACCATTCGCCACGCCGACCGTATTATTGTCCTTGACGAGGGACGAATCGCGGAGAGCGGGACATTCGAAGAGCTGGTAGCAAAAGACGGTCTCTTCGCATCGTTCGTCAAAAGGCAAGTGGCGTAAAGAGCGTGCATATTGTATAATACCAGTTATAGGAAAGTGAATACGCGAACATAAACGGAGACAACGATTATGTGGGCAAAAGACTTGATGGAAAAGAACGTCGTCACGATTCGGAAGGAAACCCCGGTGAGGAGGATTGCCGAATTGATGCTGAAGCACAAGATTTCCGGCTTGCCGGTGGTGGATCGGCTGGGAAACGTGCTGGGCGTCGTCAGCGAGCTGGATCTCATGCACAAGGAAATCAAGGAGGACGAGCCGAGCGCGTGGGAGGTACTGCTGGGGGGAATCCTCAATACGGAAAAAGTGCAGGAGCGCATCAAGGCGGCGAAAAAGTATATGGGACGGACGGCGGGCGATTTGATGACTTCACCTGCGCTGACCGTGGACGAGCAGGACAACGTGACCGATGTGGGCAAGCTGATGTTCGAGAAGCGCATCAAGCGGGTTTTCGTCACCCGGAGGGGAGCGCTGGTGGGCGTCATCAGCCGGTCGGCGTTCGTCAAGTTGCTGTTCAGTGAAGAAACCGGGAAGAAGTAAAAGGCAATTCGCGAATGAAAGGGGAATGTATGATGCCCCTGATTCCTTTTTCTGGTCCGTTGGATTTTGAGACGATCTATCGGAAGTATCACAAAAGCGTCTACAATTACATCTATGGGCAAATCCTCCATCGCGAGCCGGCGGAAGATTTGACGGCTGACGTCTTCGTTGCGGCGGCGTCTAATATCAGTCGTTTTGATCCGTCGCGGGGAGATTTTGCCGCGTGGCTCTTTACCATTGCCCGGAACTTGACGCTGAATTATCGGCTGCGGGCCTCGACCCGGATGGAAGAGAGCCGTGAAGAAGTGCCTTTGTGTTTCTCCGTCGCGCCGAAAGAGCGGGACGATTCCCTGCGCGCGCCGGAAAATCTTCGCGCGGAGCACATCTTAGCGCAGCTTTCAGACGAGGAACGGCGATTCCTGGAGCTTCGCTATGTGCTGGATCTTTCCAACGAGGAGATCGGACGCGTCGTTGGAACGACTGCCGCAGCCGTCAGCCAGCGGTATCACCGTCTGTTGGCAAAATGCCGAAAATTGGATATGGATGTATGAGGTGAAATGAATTTCCCGCGTCGTTTGTCAAAATGCAGACGGCGCGGGACTTTTTTGGCATTTTTCCGATTTTGGGAAAGTGAAAACTTTGCACGGATCGCGACAAAGTTTTCAGTTGCAGGAAATTCGTTTTTCCTCTCGAATATATACTTAATTGAATATGGAAGGAGAACGGCTTCCTATGAAAAAAGAAATTGTATTGACGATGACAGTGGGCGTCCTGTTTGCCGCCGCGCCATGCGCAGAGGCATGCACGACGGCGATCGTGACGAGGGGAGCGTCCGCCGACGGCAGCGCTTACGTTACTCATTCCAACGACGCTTTTGAAAGCGATCCGAATATCGTCTATGTACCCGCGAAGGATCATGCGCCGGGAAGTATGCGGAAGGTCTATCCCGCCGCTATCGCGTGGGACGACCTGCCGGAATACAACTGTTTCTCCAATCCGCGCCTTGTCGCGCCGGAGCGCGCCGCCGCTTATGATTATCCCGATAAGCAGAAGACGAAGCCTCTCGGCGAGATCCCGGAAGTCTCTCATACTTACGCCTATATCGACAGCGATTACGGCGTGATGAACGAGCACGGCCTGATGCTCGGCGAGTGTACGAACAATTCCCT
>JAFZRW010000042.1 GCA_017619685.1 Schwartzia sp. (in: firmicutes) | reverse complement strand
CTTCGCGAGCTTGTACAGCAGGCTCTCCTCGCTGACTACGCCCAATATCTCCTTATGCTTCGTCACCACGGGAACGCCGGAAACGCCGTTGTCCACCAACACCTTCGCAATCTCGAGGACTGATGTCTCGGGGGAAACGGAAATCACATTCGTCTTCATTACGTCTTTTGCCATCGTCGTCATTTTCTTGTCCGCCTTTCCTGCAATACTATTTTCCTTAAGGAATCACTGAATAACATTGTTATATTCGCTGTTCCCTTTGCAAATTCCTTCTGTTTATTTGGAAAGTTCCAGGCAATTCGGCAAATAGTCGGCGTCGTCCATTCTCGACGAAAGGATCGCGTTCTCGATAGCCTTTGCCATGACGTGCGCCGAGAGCGTGCCGACCATGTTCACATCCGCCTCGACCTGCTCGCCGCAGGAGGAGGCGTAAATCGTGTCGCCGTCCGCCAACGTACCCACCGGATTGATGCAGCGGGCGTATGCGTTTGTCGCCTGCGCGGCGATGCACGTAAGCTGGGCCTTGTCAAATTTTCCGTTCGTGACGACGGCACCGATGGCCGTATTTGTCCGTGCGAAAATCTCCTCCGGCGCGGCGATGCGATACATCTCAGTCGCGCTGTCCAGGAACGCCGTGCGCTCCTTGTTCATCAGTCCGGCCAGTTTTTCCCCGGTCTCCGCCGAATAGATATCGCCGAGGGAGTTCAACACTACGACCGCGCCCAGTTTCAGCTTCCCCACCTGCACCGCGTAATATCCGATGCCGCCCTTCATCGACTGCTTCATGCCGCAGAGCTTGCCGACCGTCGCGCCCGTACCCGCGCCGACGTTTCCACTGACAGGATGATTGCCCGTCAGTGCGTTTTCGCACGCTTCGTATCCCATCGCGCTGTCGGGCCGAACCGTCGCGCTGCCATAAGCGAGGTCGTAGATTCCGCTTTGCACCACCAGCGGGACTTTCGCGAATCCCGTCTCAAAGCCGATCCCGTGTTCCTCCAGGCATTTCATGACGCCGTCCGAAGCGGCCAATCCATAGGCGCTTCCGCCCGACAACACGATGGCATGGATGCCGATGTCCTCCTTTGTCGGGTCGAGAACAGGCGTCTCTCGCGATGCGGGACCGCCGCCGCTGATATCCACGCCGGTTTTTGCGCCGTCGGGAAAGCAAAGAACGGTCACGCCGGTCTTTGCCGTGTCGTCCTGCGCGTTGCCGACCGTTACGCCCTCAATGGACGAGAACGGAATCTCGCGAGTCGTCGGCGCAGCAGCCTGCACTACCCCGCCGAGCGCAAACAACGAGCACAGACCGACAACGCCTACCGCGCGGCAAAGCATTTTTCTAATATGCATTTCTTATCCCCTCCAAATTGAATCAAGAATAATCATCGGTGAAATTCTTTTCCCCATAAGGCTTGTCGTACCGCTTTGTTTCAATATTTCTCCACCTTGTCCGCATTCGGGCGGTGGGCTTCGTCATAGTCGATATGATGGTCGCCGTCGTGGGCGGCGAGGAGATTGCCATAGAGCGTCTTCCATTCCGCGAGGGTGCGCTCCGCGTTTTCGCGAAGCGTCCTGGCGAAATCCTCCGGCGACCGTCCGGCCGAATCCGCCACCAGCGCCATCGAGCGCTTTTCCGCCTGACGGGCGGCTTCCGCCACTTCTGGATGCAGCGCGCTGTAATAGCCACGCGTCAACATCGTCACCTGCTGGGAAATCCACCACGCCTTTTCCAGGTCGAATTTCTCCCGATCGGCATTCCCGTAGGCGCCGGGCAGCGGCGCGACAGCCAGCGGTATATAGACGCTCTCCGCGGGCGCATTCATCGAGAGCCACATCACTGGAGCCGGAACTTTCTCGCTCGACTGTGCGATCCATGTATAGGCGATATGGCGGCCCGTAATGGTTCGCTCCCATTTGCTGTCGCCGTAACGGTACGGCGAAGCAAAAAGCCCCGCGCCAGCGTCCTTCGTTCTGTCAAATTCCGTCCCTTCGTAAGCGTCGCGGTGAAGCTCCATGATTTCCGCGAGCGTCAGCGGATGGTCGGGGCGGACCGAAAACGGGTATGCGTCCGTATCCCAGCCCCGCACTTTCGCGGGAAGATTCGCCGAAGGCGCCACAAGGCTCAACGCGCGCCAAACGCGGCGCAGGGAAAAATACGGATGATAATCCTCGGCGGCCTGCATGGAAAGCACCCAATCGAGATCACCCTTCTTGTCATAAGCCGCCCAGCCGGCTTCCTTCAGCATTTCCGGCAGTCGCGGGTTAAAAATCTGAGTATCGTCGTTTTTCTTGATTGCCCGGATGCGGAACTGGTTCGCCGCGACGAAGAATTCCCCGTCCGGCACACGCTGGGCGATCCAAAACCCGCCTTTGCCCGACGGCGTCGGCTGCATTTCCAGCACCCAGCCCTCGTCCTTGTCGGCGACGAGCAGCGTCTCACCCGTACCCCACAGCCCGTATTCGTCGATCAAATCGCCGATCAAGTTCACAGCTTCCCGCGCGGTGCGGCAACGTTCGAGCGCCACACGTCCAAGCTCCGACGCGTAAAAGATGCCATGCCCCTCCTTCGGCTCCAGATATTCCAAGTGTAGGGAAGTGTTCGTACACTCGCCGAGCATCAGGCCGTGCTCGTTCATCACGCCGTAATCGCTGTCGATATCGGCGTAAGTATGAGAGACTTCCGGGATCTCGCCGAGAGGCTTCGTCTTCTGCTTATCGGGATAATCATAAGCGGCGGCGCGCTCCGGCGCGACAAGGCGCGGATTGGAGAAACAGTTGT
>JAFZRW010000041.1 GCA_017619685.1 Schwartzia sp. (in: firmicutes) | reverse complement strand
CCTTTGATATACCACGCTTCTCGTCGCTCGCGCCCCGCTTATGCACATCACGGGGCATCGTAAAATTTGATTTTGCGTGGTTTCCTTTGTACGACACGGAAAAATAAGTCTCATCTGCCTGTGCGACACCGTTGATCGTGACTTCATTGTGCATATTCTGGAGCGCATCCAAAATCTTATGCCGCCAAATAAAAGCCGTGCTTAGCCCGATTTCGCAGACTTCCGCGCACTTTCTGAGCGAAAACTTGTTCATCATACACTCCAGATACTTCTCCCATGTCGAAATTTGCTTCTTCGTGGAGAAAAGGATCGTGTTGTTCGTGATGGCGAAGGTTTTCTTGCAATCCCGGCACACATAACGTTGAGCGCCGCCTTTATGCCCATTCTTGACAACATGAACAGAACCGCAATGCGGACAGCAGGGACGATCCGCCGACGTATGATTATGGTCGAGAATCAACTGTTTAAAATCGCCGAACGGTTTATTGTCCTTTTGCGGTTTCCCTTTAAGATAGGAAATGAACTTATCTTTTTCCTGAGCAGACAGGCTCTCAAACATTCGCTTCAAAATAGAAAGTTGGTTCATGCTGACAAACCCTTTCTTTCCTTTGTTTTCTAAAGAAATTATAGAACAAACCATCCATAATGTCAATACTTTTTCCAAACAGATCCATACGCAAATTTTACAGCGCTTTGACGGCGGCGTCCATCGTCTCTCCGATTGGAGTCCGCAGGACGAGCTCGGCCGAACGATCCGCGCGCGTTTCGGTCTTGTTGATGACAACAAGATGTTTGCCGTGGAAATAACGGATAAACCCTGCCGCCGGATAAACGACAAGAGATGTTCCTCCGATAATCAAGGTGTCCGCGCGGGCAATGGCGTCCGCCGCGTTCTGCATGATTTCGCCGTCCAGGGGCTCTTCGTAGAGCACGACGTCCGGTTTTACCAGCCCGCCGCATTTTTCGCAGCGCGGCGGCTCGGGCGCGGTTTTCATCACATAGTCGGCGTCGTAAAACGCGCCGCAGTCCATGCAATAATTCCGCAGTACCGAGCCGTGAAGCTCATAGACCGTTTTCGATCCGGCCGCCTGATGCAGCCCGTCGATATTCTGCGTGACAATCGCAAGCAGCTTCCCCATCTCTTCCAGATGCGCCAACGCTTTATGGCAGCCGTTCGGCTGGGCGTCGGGATAGACGAGCTTGTCCCGATAGAAATCAAAAAATTCATTTGGAAACCGCTCAAAATAGGTGTGCGACACAAGCTGTTCCGGCGTAAGTTCCATTTTAAGCTTTTCATTCCAGAGCCCGTTTGCGCTGCGAAAATCGGGAATCCCCGATTCCGTCGAAACGCCCGCGCCGCCGAAAAAAACGATTTTTTCACTGTCCCGTAAAATATCTACCAGCTTTTGCAGTTCGTCCGTCATTCCAACACCCTCCCGTCTTATAACTTCATGCTTTCATACTAATCTCCGACTAAAATTTCAAATGAAATTTTAACCGGAGATACGCCTGCTTCGCAGGCTACATTTGCGCTTACGGCGCAAATGACGTCTCATACAGAACCTGTAAAAATCAGCTAATTTTAACAGGTTCTAGTATCACGTCTGTCAGCGAAAGCCCCGGTACCGCGTTCAGCGAAAGATCGGAAAAAATCCCGGCTTGCGATTGATAATAGCCGCGGCAGGCAATCATTGCCGCGTTATCCGTGCAGAGGATCTTGCTCGGAAAATAAAATCGAATATTGTGCGCGTCCGCAGCCTCCCGAAGCCGCCGTTCCAAGGCGCTGTTTGCCGCGACGCCCCCTGCCAGCACAAGCGTTTTCATCCCCGCTTCGGAAAGCGCCTCCAGCGATTTCTGTACGAGCACCTCTATCACAGCTTTCTGGAAGGAAGCCGCGACGTTTGCTTTGTCAATTTCGACGCGTTTCATCTTCATTTCGTTCAGATAATTGAGAACTGCGGATTTCAACCCGCTGAAACTGAATTCATAATTTCCTTTTTCCCGAAGCGCACGGGGAAAGTCGATGGCGTCCGCGTCTCCCTGCGCTGCGAGCTTGTCGATCTCCGGCCCGCCCGGATACGGCAATCCCATAACGCGCGCCACCTTGTCGAAAGCCTCTCCCGCCGCGTCGTCCCGCGTCTGCCCCATCAATGTAAAATGATTGTACCCCTGCACGCGGATCAGCGCCGTATGGCCGCCGGACACGACAAGCGCCATAAAAGGAGGCTCGAGCTCTTCGTGGCTTAAGAAATTCGCGAAAATATGTCCTTCCAAATGATTGACGCCGATCAGCGGTATATTTCTTGCAAAGGCCAGCGCTTTTGCCGCCGAAACGCCGACCAGCAAAGCGCCGACGAGTCCCGGTCCGTATGTCACCGCAACCTGACGAATATCTTCGAGGGCGACGCCCGCTTCCTGAAGCGCTTCGTCGATTACCGGCATGACGTTTACGATATGACGGCGCGAAGCGATCTCCGGCACTACGCCGCCATATTTTCGATGTACGGGAATCTGCGTCGAGATTACATTCGACAAAAGCGTCCGGCCGCCCCGCAATACGGCGGCCGCCGTCTCATCGCAGCTCGACTCGACGCCGAGCGTCAAGATATCTTCCGAATCCGGCAAAATACAACACACCTCTTTGTTTTCTGATTCATTCCTTTCCTTATGATAACAAAGGAATCGCCTGACGGCAACACCTTCTCTCTTTACTTTCGATGTAATGTGTACTATTATTTATAAGCAACGCATTTTATCCCGCACCGAATTGTCGGGCGGGGATATTTTATGGAGCGGCTATGAAAAAATTCGTTCTTTTTTTCTTGATAATTGCCGGCTTTTCGACGATATGGCTATATATTACGGAACGTGCAAATTTGCTCCCGATTGACGACGCCTCTTTCGACGCGTATTTCACGGAAGAAAACGGCGTTCTGACGATGCACTGGAAGCCTTTGCCGTATCCCTGCCGTTATGAAGTGGAGTGTTTCTCCAGGACCACCGGACAGACGACCGGCGGCACGCCGGAGCTTCATCGTTTTTCCAAAGAATCGACGACGACGGCCTCCTTCCGTCTCCCTCCGACGACCATTCCGATGTATTATCAGGTCTCGGCCTACGGTCTTTTCGGCAAGCTCGCCGGGCCGTTTGAGACGATTGCAAATCCTGTTTACACCGAGCCTTTCTCGCCGCACCCTATTCTCCGTTACACGGAAGATTCCCCTGCCAGTTTGAAGCCTTTTCTCGTCTGGCACCCGGTGCCCGGCGCCGTCTGCTACGAGCTGGAGATTCTCTCCGCGCCGCCGGAAAAAGAAGGTGGCATCACGCTCTCGGACAAATACAATCTTTTCGATACCCAGCGCGTATATACGAACGGCTATCAGGTCGACCTGACGGAATGGAAAGGCCGCCGGGAGGTCTACTGGCGTGTCCGCGCTCTGACGCTGGAAAAGAAACCGATCGGCGAATTTTCCCGTGCGGAAAAAATCGTCGTAAGCGCGTCGGCTCCGATTCCCGACGCGCCGCTCGTAAATTCCTTCATGCAAATGCCGGACGATTATCCGCTTCTGTACCCCGTCTATCAATGGATACCGATGAACGGCGTTCTTCGTTACGAAGTCGAGCTCCTGTACTCGCCGCCGGAAGAAAAATATGATAAAACGCCGGTTCCCGACCGTGCCTGGTACCGTATTGCCAACGATTCTTTCAGTTGCTATGACGAATACAAGCGGGACGATCCCGGAATGTATTATTGGCGCGT
This sequence comes from Schwartzia sp. (in: firmicutes), assembly GCA_017619685.1. GTDB lineage: Bacteria > Bacillota > Negativicutes > Selenomonadales > Selenomonadaceae > RUG12372. The sequence continues at coordinate 905 of JAFZRW010000041.1, read as the reverse complement.
TCGCGCAGTGGACGAGGACGGCAAAACCATCGGACGCTATTCGGAAACGGCTTCATTTTGTGTGCCGGAAAGAAACGGGCGGCCTTACGCGGCGGCTTTCGGCGACAGCATCACACACGGCGGCGGCGCGATTTCTTACTCGCCCGCGAACCGCGAATATGACTACATGACTTATCTCGATTTCCCGGCGATGAATCTCGGCCAGAGCGGCGACAGATCGAAGGAAACGGCTCTCCGTTTTGAAGAAGACGTTCTCCCCTATCATCCGTATAACCTAATCGTCATGACGGGCTCCAACGATTTGCGCTCCGACCGTCCGGCAGAGGAAATCATCAAGGATCTGGCGACGATTCGTGATAAATGTATCGCCAACGATATTCGCCCGATTTTCCTGACGCTGATGCCGATTCACCCGAAAAATATCTATACGGCGTTCCACACGGAGACAAGCGAAGGCTGGCGAGCCAAGCTCGCGAAAATCAACGCTTTTATCCGAAAGCAGGACTATTACGTCGATCTGGAGCCGTATTTTTACGACAACACGAAGACGCAGCTTGACGAAACGCTTGCCATCGACGGCCTGCATCCGGACATTCGCGGAAAAATGCTGATGGCGGAACTCATCAACGAGCATCGCGATTTATTCCGCGAACCATAAGAATCTCCGCTGGGATTCTTCAAGAAATTTGCGGAAAAAACTTGCAATCGTCTTGACGCTATGATAATATATCTACATTGTTTGAATGAAAATAAGTATTTTACTTCGTGCAAGGAGGTGTATCATAGATGGCACATGTTTGTGAGATTTGCAACAAGGGGCCGATGAGCGGCATGAATGTCAGCCATTCCCACTTGAAGACGAAGCGTCGCTGGTATCCGAACATCCAGCGCGTACGCGCCATTGT
>JAFZRW010000040.1 GCA_017619685.1 Schwartzia sp. (in: firmicutes) | reverse complement strand
GTCGCGATAATAGCCTTCAGCGGCAGTCACCGTGTAACCATCCACATACTTCATGCAAATCTGATCCATTTCCTCACGTATCTTTTCCGTCGGGATTTCCTGGCGCAAAGTATCTTTGTCATTCGTTCCGAGATACATCGTATATTTCTTTTGCGCGGAACATTCCCCCAGCACGGAGATATCATTGTTTGCCGCAAATACAATGACTGGATTTCCCAACAAAAACGCCGCTGTCCATAAAGCAGCCGCCAAAAGCCTGAATGTCCTCATAATTACCTCCCTGCAAATTCAGTAAACATTTTTTATATTATATCATCAAAAGCCGATTTCTTTATACGATGATTGCTGCACTTTTCCTTCGTGCACGAAAAAGCGAATAAAGCCATCGAAAAGCTTACGGAATGGGACACAGCAAGAAATCATTTTTCTTGCTACGGTCCAATTCGGTCATCGATATATTTTCTGTCAATTCCTGAATCCCTTGTCTTGTATGCGATTTCTTTAGGTCTGTTTTTGTCATGAAAAATTTTTGAGTCAAAATTTTTGACTACATTATTTTTATGAGACATCTCCCTCCCATGTCTCGACTGGTTTTTCATCGAACGTGGCATTACCGTTTTTGCGTCTTTATGCAACCATTATCGGTTGCATTTTTTCTATTCCAGTAGTACAATTTACAAAAGGGAGGATTGTTGATGGGACAAAAAGAAAAGTTGTTACGCAGGTTAAAATCCAATCCTAAGGACTTCACTTTTGAAGAGGCCGAAACATTGCTCAGCTATCTGGGATACCAACCATCAAACAAGGGAAAAACCAGCGGCTCCCGCGCCATGTTTACAAACGGACATCAAAAAATATTGCTTCATAAACCGCATCCCCGAAAAGAGCTTCTCGCATACCAAGTCAAACAACTGATAGACCAACTGGAACAGGAGGGATTACTGTGAACAATGTCATGGAATACAAAGGCTATATCGGCAGTGTCGAGTTTTCCGAGTCTGATGGTCTTTTCTTCGGAAAAGTGCAGGGAATCCGCTCTCTCATTTCTTACGAAGGCTCCAACGCCTCCGAGCTGGTTTCCGATTTTCACGGCGCTGTGGACGATTATCTAACGCTCTGCGAAGAAGAAGGGATAAAACCGGAAATCGCCTATAAAGGAAGCCTCAATGTGCGCTTCAAAAAACGCGACACCCACAGGAGAGCGGCCATTTACGCCATCACGCATGAGCAAAGCCTAAACAGCTTCATTGAAGAAGCCGTAGAGGAAAAACTCGCGGCAGTCGCCAAATAAGTACCTCTGCAATACGCCTCAGCCTCTGGCTTTTCAGCTAGGAAAGGAAATGCGGATCCATTAGGAGGCGGAGGAATAATAAGCAAAAAGCATAACAAACGCCGCCCTTCCAGCTTTCGGAAGGGCGGCGTTTTGCGTGCTTTTTTATCTCTTACGAATACATGTTGAGCATGGAGCCGCGGCTGGTGTAATCGTCCTTCGCGCGCTCCGCTTGTCCCGAATACATCGACTTTGCGGCGTCCCTATTCGCTTCGATGATCGATTCTATGGACGGGAAGAGTTTATCCCGATTGAACGACGCCAAATTGATGCTCTTCTCGGCGCGTCCTGCGAGGCCGTCCGCCCCCAGCGCATATTCTACCGACTCCGGCCGTTCCCTGAGCGATTCTTCGAGCCGTTCCGCATCCACGCGAAGCGTCCCTTCCTCATCCGAAGTCACGCCGATTGCCGATAGGGTTCCCACCGAGCGCGAAGTATCGTCGAACACCGACGCCAGAGAAGCGACATGCTCCGACACTTCTTGATGTTTCGCGAAGAATTTCGCCGCCTTGTTGTAGCGGTCTACGAATTCTTCCACCGCTTTCAGCGCCTTGCGCTCTTCTTCTTTGTCGGCTTTCTCCTGCGCTTCTTCATGCTTCTTTGCCTGCGGCGCGGCGGTCTTTTCCCCCGGGCCGGTCTGCTGGACGGGAGGTTTCGCCGCCGGAGCGGTCTCCTTCTTTTTCTCGGAAGCCGCGGGCGTTTCTTTCCGTTCCTTGGTAAAGTCCACCGATTTCAGCGAGACTGCGGCATTCTTCGCGCCGCCCAGAGCCGTGTCCACGCCCGTCTCGAAGCTCTTCTTCGCGTCGGTGTATTCCGCCAAGAGATCGGTAAAGCCCTTCGCCGGCTTGAGCATTGGCTGCAGCGTTCCATCTCCGCTCGCCGCACCGACGAGTCCGCCGACCTTATGCGTCGCTTGACCGGGCGCGACCAATCCGCGATTGGCAGAAACGGCTTTCATTCCCATATTCGCGTTTGCCGCCGCGTTGACAGTCGGCATGACGACCACTCCTTTCCCAGAATTCAGCAATTCAAAACAACACTTTTCCTTATAACGTATTATACCATATTTTCGGGAAATGAAAAGCCCGCAAACAAAATTTTCGTGGAAAAAAGTCTCCTTCACGGAATCATAGGACGCTGTTGTATTTTTGCCTGCTTGCTGATACAATGAGTGCAGTAATGGACGCGAAAAGCGCGGGCAAAATGGAGGATTTTATCGTGCAAAGAACGGACGGGCGCGAAGCGGCAGACCTTCGCGCCGTACGAATCACAAAATACGCGCAGCAGGGGCCGCAAGGCTCGGTGCTGATCGAAGCGGGACGGACGAAAGTGCTCTGCGCGGCGACGGTCGAGGACCATGTGCCGCCGTTTTTGCGCGGAACGGGCACGGGCTGGCTGCACGCGGAATACGCGCTGCTCCCCAGCGCTACCGCCACGCGCACGCCAAGGGAAGCTGCGCGCGGCAAGCAGAGCGGACGCACGCAGGAAATCCAGCGGCTCATCGGCCGGTCGCTCCGCGCGGTAACGGATACCGCCGCCCTCGGCGAGCGCACGATCATCCTCGACTGCGACGTGATCCAGGCGGACGGCGGCACGCGCACGGCCTCGATCACAGGAAGCTTCGTCGCATTGGTGCTCGCCTGCGAAACCTTCTACAAACCGGGAACCGCTTTCCCCGTCCGGGATTTTCTCGCGGCGGTGTCCGTCGGTCTCTCCAAAGACGGCGAGCCGCTTCTCGACCTTTGCTATGAGGAAGATTCCCATGCCGCCGTCGATATGAACGTGGTCATGACGGGCGCGGGCGAATTCGTCGAGGTGCAGGGCACCGGCGAAGGGCGTCCTTTCACCCGCGCGGAGCACGACGCAATGCTGTCTCTGGCGGAGAAAGGCATCGACAAACTCATTTCCTATCAAAAGGACGTGCTGGGCAACCATCTTTGCTGGCACGTGGGGCGAATCAAATGAGCAGGAAACGCTTGACGAACATCGACGAAGTCGTCGCCGCCTATCGGGAAGCACACGCGGCGTGGCTCGCCAAGAATCTCGGCGACGCGCGGCGCATGGTAAAAGATATCCGGCGATCGGTCGCGAATTTCCCAAAGCTGACCTTGCTGGAAGCCTTCATCGCCCGCGACAGCGGCGAACCGCTGACCGAGCTCGCGCTGCTGCGCCAATGCCTTTCGGAACTGGAAAACAGCGGCAAGGAAGATTTGGGCCTCATGGCGGAGGCGTGGAGCATGATCGGCTCGGCGCGTCACGTTCTTGGCGAGACGCGGGAAGCGATTGAAGCGCTTTCCCACGCCGCCGACATCGAACCCGATCTCACGCAAAAACGCGTCGAAGCCAGCAATGCGATTTTCGCCGCGAACGGAGCGGCGGATTTCACGTCGGCGGAGTTTCGCGCACTGTATCGGCGATACGAGGCGCTGCTCGCCCCGATCCGTCCGTTTCCGAAACGCCGCCTGCATCATGACCGCCTGCGCGTCGGCTACCTGTCCGCAGACCTGAACGCCCACCCCGTGGGCAAACTCCTTGTGCCCCTCCTGGAGCGGCACGACAAGACGCGCTTTGAGATCTACTGCTACGACGCAGGCGAAAAGGGCGACGCCGTCACGAATCGACTGCGCGCAGCGGCGGACGTCTGGCGAAACATCTCCTCCCTCTCCGACGAGGAAGCGGCCAAGCAAATATACGACGACGAAATCGACATTCTCGCGGAGCTCGGCGTGCATACGAAAGGCAACCGCCTGCCCGTGCTCGCGTATCGACCCGCGACGGTGCAGATTTGCGGAATCGGCGACGTACGGAGCAGCGGCCTTTCCTGCGTCGATTATTTTTTGTCCGACGTCTGGTGCGCGGGCGACGAGCAGTCCGCGCGCGAGGATTTCACCGAGCGCCTGATCCGCTTGCCCCATACGCATTTTTGCTATACGCAGCCCGAGGGACTGCCGCCCATCGCCCCCGTCCCCTCTCTCTCGCGCGGCTTCATAACCTTCGGCTGCTTCAACAACGCCACGAAGATCACGGACGAACTGCTCTCCCTCTGGAAAGAGCTCCTGCGCCGCGTGCCCAACAGCCGCCTGCTCCTGAAACACAAGCTGTTCGGCAGCGAAGAAGGACGGCAATTCATGCAGGAGCGACTGACGCGGCTGGGATTCGACCCCTCGCGCGTCGAGCTGCGCGGCTTCTCTGAAGGCCATATCTTCGAATACAGGGATATGGACGTCGCTCTCGACACTTACCCTTACACGGGCGGCATGACGACCTTCGAGGCGCTCGCCATGGGCGTCCCCGTCGTCTCAAGATACGGCGCGCGGCACGGCACGCGCTTCGGCTACAGCATATTGCAAAATCTCGGCCTCGGCGAACTCGCCGCGCCGACCGCGGAACGGTACCTCGAAATCGCCGCGGCGGTGGCGACGGATTCGGAGCTTTTGTCCACGCTGCACGGAAAGCTCCGCGCATTCCTCGCCGCCTCTCCGCTGACGGACGCGGCGCAGTACGCGGCCGACATAGAAGCGGCGTACGAGACCGTCTGGAACGAAACGGAAGACAAGGAGGAACGGACACAGTGAAAACCATCGTGATCGCAACGAAAAATAAAGGGAAGATCCGCGAGATGACAGAGGCTTTCGAGGGACTTCCCGTGAAGCTCGTCCCGCTCTCGGAATTCGGTGACCTGCCCGACGCCGTGGAGGACGGAACGACTTTCGAGGCAAACGCGAGAATCAAAGCTCTATTTTATATGAAGGAAACGAAAACGGCCTGCCTTTCCGACGACTCCGGCCTGGAGGTCGAGGCGCTCGGCGGCGGGCCCGGCGTATATTCCGCCCGTTTTGCCGGAGAGCACGCCACAGACGACGCAAACAACGAAAAACTGCTGGCCGAAATCGCGAAAAAAGGCCTAGACGCCTCCCCCGCCGCCTATCGCTGCGTGCTGGCTTTCGCGGATACGGACGGCGCCGTGCTGACCGCCGACGGGAGCTGCGCCGGCGTCATTCGTCCCGAAGCGCGCGGAAGCGGCGGCTTCGGATACGATCCCTATTTTTATATTGATAAAAACAAAACGATGGCGGAGCTGACGCTGACCGAAAAAGACGCGATCAGCCATCGCGGAAAGGCTCTCCGGGAAATGGCTAAACAACTTTCTTCCTATCTTGCAAATAAAAATGAACGTCCTTCATAAAAAAATGAATAAAATTTTCCTTCATAGCAGGATTTTTCTTTTTTTTGGCTAATATATAAACAGATGTAATTGTGATTCGTTGGATATATAAATAATATTCCGAATCTAATTCATCTTTGTGAAGGTTGAAAACAGGCGCAGCACAAGTTTTCACAGGCTTGGCGGAGACGGACGACGCAGTCGATGGCTCCATCGTCCGACGACAACGACGCCTATGGAAATTTGCGCAAGCCATGTGCTCCAAAAATTTAAGGGGGGTTTATTGTGCGTACTATCAAGACAGCCGAAATCACCGAGGCCGTGGCCAAACTCTGTAAAGAGGCGGCTTACTACCTGCCGGAGGACGTCTACGAGGCGCTGAAGAAGGGCCGCGAGACGGAAAAATCGCCGGTGGGCAAAGACGTGCTGGAGCAGATCATCAAGAACGCCGAGATCGCGAAAGCCGAAGATCGTCCGTACTGCCAGGACACGGGGCTGACCATCGTGTTCGTCGAGATCGGTCAGGACGTCCATATCGAGGGCGGACTTCTCGAAGACGCGATCAACGAGGGCATCGGCAAGGGCTACACAGAAGGCTATCTCAGAAAATCCGTGGTGGCGGAGCCGCTCTTCAATCGCAAGAACACCGGCAACAACACGCCGGGCGTCATCTACACGCAGCTCGTCGCGGGCGATAAGCTCAAGATCACGGTCGAGCCGAAGGGCTTTGGCTCCGAGAATAAGTCCGGCCTCGCTATGCTCGTTCCGGCGGACGGCGTCGAAGGCGTCAAGAAAGCCGTGCTCGACATCGTCAAGCACGCGGACTGCAATCCCTGCCCGCCGACGGTCATCGGCGTCGGCATCGGCGGCACGATGGACAAGGCGGCCGTTCTGTCGAAGAAGGCGCTCCTCCATCGCTGCGACGAGCACAACCCCGACCCGAACTATGCGAAGCTCGAAAAAGATCTGTTCGAGATGATCAACAAGACGGGCATCGGCCCGCAGCTCGGCGGCACGACCACGACGCTGGCCGTCCATGTCGAGTGGTATCCGACGCATATCGCCGGTCTGCCGGTTGCCGTCACGATTTGCTGCCATGCGGCGCGTCACGCGCAGTGCGTACTGTGATAGGGGGAGAGAAAATTATGGCTGAGAAAATTCGCATCACCACACCGCTGACCGAGGAGCAGTCCAGAAAGCTCAAAGCCGGCGACAGCGTCTTGATTACGGGCACCATTTACAGCGCGCGCGACGCCGCGCACAAGGCTATGACCGAGGCGCTCGCCCGCGGCGAGAAGCTGCCGATCGACTGGCACGACCAGATCGTCTACTATCTCGGCCCGTCGCCGGCGAAACCGGGCGACCCGATCGGCTCGGCAGGCCCCACGACTTCCGGCCGCATGGACGCCTACACGCCGACGATGCTCGATCAGGGCATCAAGGGCATGATCGGCAAAGGCTCCCGCAAGCCCGAAGTCGTCGAGTCCATGAAGAAGAACGGCACGACGTATTTTGCGGCTGTCGGCGGCGCGGCGGCGCTGATCGCGAAGTCCATCAAGAAGTACGAAGTCATCGCGTATCCGGAACTCGGTCCGGAAGCGCTGGCGGCTCTGACCGTCGAGGACTTCCCCGCCATCGTCGTCATCGACACCGAAG
>JAFZRW010000039.1 GCA_017619685.1 Schwartzia sp. (in: firmicutes) | reverse complement strand
TATCCCGACAAGACTGCCGTATGGGAAGACAAGCTTCATGCAATGGCAGAGGGCGAAGGCTCTGTCGAAGCGTTCCTCTCCGAGCAGATCGCGTTTACGCGTTCGCTTTGCGGGCTGGCGGCGCAGGCTGTCCTTTCTCCCGCAGAATCAGAAACAAAATGTCCGCGCTGCGGGCGAGGCGTGTTGACGAAGAAGCAAGGGAAAAACGGCGCGTTTTGGGGCTGCACGAATTTCCCCCGCTGTCGCATGACTGCGCCCGATCTCGACGGGAAGCCGGATTTGTCCCGTGTTTCGGCGCGGACGGGGGCTTCGCCCCGCGTGATTTCCTCCGATTCTTTTTACGAATCTCCATCAAGCGCCGCGGCTTCTTCCGATTGGCGGGGAGGCGCGCCGGGGCTCAGCGAAGAGGAAATGGCGGCGTTTCTTGCCGAGTATCAGCCGAATCTTTCTGTCAGCGCTTACGGAGGGGAAACGAGGCGGAGCGAAAGCCGTTGGAAAGAAAAGCCGAAAGTTTCTGCCGCGCCGATGGAGCGCATGAAAATAGATAATCCTAAAAATAGCGTGCTCTGTCCGCACTGCAAGGAAGGATCACTTCGTCTAGTACGCGGGAAAAACGGCGCGTTCTGGGGCTGTACCAATTATCCCTCCTGCACGGCGACTTACGACGACGAGAACGGAAAGCCCGTCTTGCCGTAAAGTGCAGTTCGTTATAAAATAGAAAGAAAGCTTTTGGAGGTTTTTGTATTTGGACGGCGTTACCATCGTCATCAATGTCTTGTTGATTGTTCTTTTCATCGCTTTGAACGGCTTTTTCGTCTCGGCGGAGTTTACCATCGTCAAAGTGCGTCTGTCGCAGCTTGAAGAGCTGATCGCAAAAGGGAACAAGCGCGCAGAATACGCGAAGCATCTCGTCGATCAGATAGACGTTTCGCTGTCGGTGACGCAGCTTGGTATTACCCTCGTATCGCTGGCACTCGGCTGGATAGGCGAGCCGTTTCTTGCGGAGATATTGCAAGCGCCTCTTGCGGCGATCGGCGTTACTGGAGCCGGTCTGCATACAGCGGCGTTTGCCGTCGCTTTTTCCCTGATCACAGCGGCGCATATTATCCTCGGCGAGCTCGTTCCGAAAAATATTTCCATCGTGCGTCCGCTCGATATGCTGCTGATGACGGCGCTGCCGCTTCTCTTGTTCCAGCGGCTGACTTATCCGTTCGTGTGGTTCTTGAATCATTTCGCAAATTGGATCATTCGTACGTTCATAGGTTTTGACGTTGCAGATGGGGAACGGGACGCGCACTCCGAAGCGGAGATTCGTCTCTTGATGGAAGAGAGCCGAAAACGAGGATATATCGACAAGACGGAATACGACTTCGTGGATAACGTATTCGATTTTGCCGATAAGGAAGTGCGGGATATCATGATTCCGCGAGCCGATATGATTTGCCTGTATTTGGAAAATGGCGTTTCGGAAAATGTCGGGACCGCGGTTCGCGAGCAGCTCACGCGATATCCGATTTGCCGTGAAGATAAAGACCATATTATCGGCTTTTTGCATATAAAAGATTTGATGGAACCGCTCAGGAGCGGAAAAGCGCCGAATCTTCGACTTCTGGCGCGGCAAGCGTTGATCGTTCCTGAAACGATGGCTGTCTCGCGTCTTTTGAAGACGATGCAAAAAAAACGAGAGCAGCTTGCGATCGTCGTAGATGAATACGGCGGTACGGCCGGAATGGTGACGATTGAAGACATCGTCGAGGAAATCGTCGGCGACATTCAGGACGAGTTCGATGAGGAGCGTCCGGTGGTCGAGCGGCGCGGACCTTTGATTTATTCGGTGGACGCGAAGCTTCCCATCGATGAATTCAACGATATCTTGGAGCTTTCGCTCGACGTGGATAATGTCGATACGATTGGCGGCTGGGTTTACGCGCAGGGAGAGACGCCGCCGCGTGTCGGGCAGTTTGCATGGCTGGACGGGAACGCCTTTTTCGTCGAGGAAGTGGATAATGTGCGTATCACGCGCGTACTTGTCCGGCTGAAAAAAGAGCTGGCGGAAGAACATGAAGAAATCGGCGATGAGGCGGAGACAGAAACACAGAATATAAACGAGAATTTTTAGCGTTTGCGTAATCAGAGGCGAAGGAGATGATAGTATGGAATGGAACGCACAAAAAGCACGGGAAGCGATTGAGTCTTTTACTTTTGGGCCGGAAGAAATGATCGCTGCCGTGGAAGTGTTCCGAAACGAGATTGACAAGGGCCTGGCGGGAGACGCCAAATCGACATTGAAGCCGTTGCCGTCGTATCTTGGATTGCCGACAGGCGAGGAACAGGGCGAGTATATTGCGCTTGATTTCGGCGGGACGAACGTTCGGGCGGACCGTGTGCGGCTGTTCGGCGGCGGAAAGTACGAGATGGCTGCGCGGGTGGCAAAGCCGCTGATTGCGCCCGGCAGATACAACCACGCGGACAAAGGCGCGACGGCGGTGGGACTTTTTGATTTTCTCGCGGAAATTGTCGATTCCGTCATCTATGGCGACCATACGAAGCAATATCGTCTCGGCCATACGTTCTCCTTTCCTTCGATGCAGGATTCGCCTCGGGACGCGAGACTGATTTCGTGGACGAAAGAGTTGGCGGTTCCCGATGTTGAAGGCCGCTGGGTCAACGAGCGCCTGCGCGAAGCGATGGAGGCGCGCGGGCTCGTGAATGTGCGTCCGGCAGCCATCTTGAACGACACGGTTGCCGTGCTTTTGGCGGCTTCCTATCAGTGGGATGATGTGACGATCGGCTCTATCTATGCGACGGGCTTCAACGCTTGTTATTTGGAGCGGTTCGACGGAGAAAAGACGCCGACGATCATGAATTTGGAGGCAGGAAATTTCGGTTGGCTCGATCAGAATGAATACGATCTCGCTTTGGACGAGGCGTCGGAAAAGGCGGGTGCGCAAATCCTAGAGAAAATGGTGTCAGGCCGTTATCTTGGCGCACTTTTTTCACGGGCGTTCGGCGACATTCTCGGCGAAAGTTTTCCTGCGGTAACGGGAGAAGATTTGGCGTCTATTCTTCAGGGCGAGGGCGCGACGCTTCTTCGTCGTATGGCAGGAAAGCAGCTGACGGCGGAACAACTGAAAGAATTGGCGGCGTTGGCGGAAGCCATCGTCCGGCGCTCAGCGCGCATTGCCGCCGCCGTCTATGTCGGAACGCTTCGTCACATTGTCGGCGACGGACCAATCGGAGTGCACAATATCGCGGTCGAAGGATCGTTCTTCACGCACATGGCGGTTGCGCGCATCGCTCTTCAGGACGCGATGCGGGAACTATTGAAGGACGAGGCGAAAAATATCCAAATCCTCCATGTTACGGGAGGCGCGTCTCTCGGTGCGGCGATTGCGGCGTCAATGATGGATAATTAAAGTAAATTTACAAGGCGATTCTTTACGAACGGTTTGTTTCGTGAAGAATCGCTTTTTGATTTAGGGAATAATCGTTTTGCCTCATGGCGTCGGCTTGCTTTTTCGCATGGATGTGATATACTGTTCCAGATATTTTAATGAAGGGAAAGCAGAAAGGGCAAGGGATTACTCATGGCAGACAAAAAACGGCCGCATATTGTCGTCGTCGGCGCAGGTTTCGGCGGCGTCAAGGTGGCGAAGAAACTTGCGGCGCTTCCCGTCGATGTGACGATTATCGACAGGAATAATTTTCATGTGTTCCAGCCGCTTCTCTATCAGCTTTCAACGTCGGAGCTGGACGAGAACGAGATCGCGTATCCGATTCGCGCATTTTTCCGCAATACGAAAAACGTGCGGTTCTTCATGGCGCATGCGGAGAATTTTGATACCGAGCGCAAGGTGCTGATTACCGACCACGGTGAAGTGTCTTATGACTATCTTGTGCTTGCGGCGGGCGCGACGACGAATTTTTTCGGCATGGAAAACGTCGCGAGAAATTCTTTCGGTATGAAGACGCTGCAGCAGGCCGTCGCAATCCGCAATCACGTTTTGCGGATGTTTGAGAACGCTACGAAATGCGAGGACGAAGCGGAACGTCGAAGAATGCTGACCTTTGTCTGTGTCGGCGGAGGCCCTACAGGCGTCGAATGTGCGGGCGCGCTGTCCGAACTTATTTACGGCGTCATGGCGCATGAGTATCATGATCTCAATTTTTCTGAAGCGAGGGTCATTCTCGTTGAGGCTATGGATCATGTCCTGGCGATGATGCCGGAGACTCTCCAGCAAGAAACGATCCGTGTATTGCGGGATATTCGAAAAGTTGACGTGCGCACCGCTACGCAGGTCATGGACTACGACGGCGAAGAACTGAAGCTTAAAGACGGCAGTTCCATTCCGACGAAGACCGTCATCTGGGCGGCCGGCGTCAAGGCGGTTTCCTTTGTCAAAAATCTTGGCGCGGAAACCGACAGAGCGGGACGCGTCGTCGTCGAAAAGACGTTGCAGGTCAAAGGGCAT
>JAFZRW010000038.1 GCA_017619685.1 Schwartzia sp. (in: firmicutes) | reverse complement strand
TTGACGCCCGCCGCCTTGAATCCTTTCGGATAAGTAACTCCCTGCTTCTTGTGCTCATCGCTAAACATATTATTTTGCCTCCTTATTCGTCTTCATTGAAATCAATAGGTGCAGATACTTTGCCTAACCTATAGTTTTGCATGGCCTCATCCATTATGGATAGGGTTTTCTTGGAAATATCCTCGCATTGGGTGAATTCTCTAGATCTTTGAGTAAAAATGTCAGGTTTGTCAACAGATATATTCATGACATTCCTTCCTTTTTGTATAAAACTCTTTACGGATACATCGGCGCCGCTGTCAAGCCGAGTTTTTCGTCGAAGCCGCAGGCGATGTTGAAGTTCTGCACTGCCTGTCCCGCTGCGCCTTTGACGAGATTGTCGATGGCCGAGAGCACGATCACGCGTCCCGTCCGCTCGTCGATATGCCAACCGAGGTCGCAGAAATTCGAGCCGCGCACATATTTCGTCTCGGGATATGCGCCGCGCCCGCGCAAACGAATAAAATATTCATCTTTATACATCGCACGGAAAGCCTCGTCCACTCTGTCTGCCGTCACGCCATCCGCGAGCTTCGCATAGCAGGTCGAAAGGATGCCCCGCGACATCGGCACGAGGTGCGGCGTGAACTGCAGCGTGATTGGCGTGCCGCAAAGGTCGGACAACGCCTGCTCGATTTCCGGCGTGTGACGATGATTCGCGACGCCGTACGCCTTGAAATTATCGTAAAGCTCGGGGAAATGATTCGAGAGCTTCGCAGAGCGGCCTGCACCGGACACGCCCGACTTCGCGTCGATCACGATGCTGTCCGTGTCGATCAGTCCGTCCTTGACCAGCGGCGCCAGCGCGAGAATGCTCGCCGTCGTGTAGCAGCCCGCGTTGCCTATGATTTTCGCGTCCCTGATCGCGCCGCGATACAACTCTGCGAGCCCGTAAACGCGCGCCGCTTCGGGGTGGGAATGCTCGATCTTGTACCACTGTTCATAGACCGCCGTATCGTGAAAGCGATAGTCCGCGCCGAGATCGATGATCCGCACCGGCGAATTTTCCAGCGCGAGCCCGATTTCCATCGCGTGGCCCGCGGGCAGTCCGACGAAGAGAAAATCGCTGTCCCCGCCGATCTCTTCAATATCTTCGATGCTTTCCAACTGCTGGTCGAACAGTCCCGCAAGATGCGGATACACCTCCGACAACGGCTTTCCCGTGTAGCTCTCCGATGTGATATGCACGACGTCCGCTTTCGGGTGTCCCAGAAGCAGCCGCACAAGCTCCGCGCCGGCGTAACCCGTCGCGCCGATGATGCTAACCCTCATGAAAATTCCTCTCCCCAGAAAAATATTTATAATTATACATTACTCATGTATAAAAATGCAAGAAGTTTTTTCTTCCCACCGCGCCCCAAAATACGTTATAATTTCAGTATCCCTTCAAAGGAGCGAACAGCATTGATGAAAAACATTCTCCGCCTTTGCGCGGGGTTGATTCTCGTGTTCTTTCTCGGTTTCTTTCTCGCGGGCGGGCGCGAAGTGCTGCGTCCCGAGACCGTGGGCCGCATCGCCGACTGGGCGACGGGAAGCGTGACGCCCTCCGACGGCGCCGCTGTCCGCCCCCGTGAAAACGTGGACGACGCGGACGGATTTACGCGTCTGAAGCGCCTTGTCTTCCTGCGAGACGCCGTCGCCGACCGGCTCCCCTCCCGCCGTTTTGTGACGACAAAGGAGCTTCCCGAAAGCCTGCTCAATGCCGTCGTCGCCGTCGAGGACTCCCGCTTTTATTCCCATCTGGGCTTCGACGTCGAAGGCATCGCGCGCGCCGCGCTCGTCAATCTTCAGCACGGCGAGATCGAGGAGGGCGCAAGCACGATCACGCAGCAACTGATAAAGAATCTGTTCTTATCGCAGGAGCGCTCGTTTGCGCGCAAGGCCGAAGAGCTTGCGCTTGCCGTTCGGCTGGAACTCAGCTGTTCCAAAGAAGACATCCTCGCGCTGTATCTGAATACGATCTATTTCGGATCCGGCTATTACGGGATCTATGACGCGGCGCGCGGTTACTTTGACAAGGAACCCAAAGACCTGACGCTGCCCGAAGCGGCCATGCTGGCGGGGCTGCCAAACGCACCGTCCGTCTATTCCCCATACGAGAATTTCCTGCTCGCGAAAAAGCGGCAGTTCGTCGTGCTCGACGCGATGGTGAAGAATGGCATGATTTCCGAAGAACTAGCGGAAAACGCAAAAATCGAACCCATTTATCTCGCGCATTAACCAGCATCGTCCAAAAACACGCAAAACAGGGCTTTCATGGAGCCGCTTTCGCGCTCCGTGAAGAGCCCTGTTTTTGCATGGCGATTATTTATTTTTCTTTCTCCCGCTGCGCCTTGCGCTCGGCTTTCTCGCGCTCCTTCTGCTCCGCTTTCGCCGCCTCTTTTCGATCCTTCTTCTGAGACTCGGCGGACCAGTTGAAATTCTTGTAGAACTTCCCGACCATCTCCGTATAATTCTTCACGTCGTTGGGATCGTCGCTTTCCATGATGATCTCATAGGAATAGAGGAGTTCGTTCGTCCCAGCACGGAACACGTCGAAGAAAAACACCGTGCGGCGGCTCATCGTAACCGTCGAGACGACGTACGCGTCAGCGTAATCCATCACGTTCTGCTCATAAATCGCCTTCGCGGGGCGACGGTCCATCGCGTAGAGGTCCTTCCCCGTCTTCTGGCGGATGCCCTGCGCCACGACATCGTAGGTCACCAGGTTCCCCTTCAGGATTTTCGCGCCCGAAGTATTCAAAATCTGAATATACTCGTCCAGCGTCGGCACGCCCTCTTTCGGCGTGTAAAACGGCGCGGCGAGTGCAAGCGTCTCAACGTCGGCGATCGTCTGCCCTTCCTGCGGTTTCACCGTCTCCACATAAGCCAGCGCCGACGGGCAGGAAACGACCATGAATACGGCCGCGAGAATCCACTGAACCCATTTTTTCATTTGAATGCTCCTCCTCAAATTCAAATCAAGCCATGCGCCTTGAGCGCTGTTTCCAGCTTTTTCAGGTTTTCCGGCTCCATTTCCGAAAGCGGGAGGCGAAGCGGCCCCGCCGCGTAGCCCATCAGCCGCATCGCCGTCTTGACCGGGATCGGATTCGTCTCGCAGAAAAGCGCGTCCGCGAGATCGGTGAACGCGATCTGGAGCGCCGCCGACTCTTTGACCTTCCCGTCAAAATACAACTGGCAAATTTCATGGGTTTCCTTCGGCGCGACGTTCGACAGCACCGAGATGACGCCCATACCGCCCAGCGAAAGGATCGGCACGATCTGGTCGTCGTTGCCCGAATACACCGCGAGCTCGTCGCCCACCGCATAGCGAAGCCGCAAGATGGACGAGAGGTCGCCGTTCGCTTCTTTCACCGCGACGATATTCGGGTGCTTGGAAAGCGCCGCGTAGGTCGGCACCTTGATGGAAACGCCGGTGCGCGACGGCACGTCGTACAAGATGCACGGGACGTTCACGCTGTCCGCGATCTTCGTGAAATGCTCGATCAGGCCTTTCTGCGTGCATTTATTGTAATACGGCGTCACGAGCAAGAGCCCGTCCGCGCCCGCCTGTTCCGCGTACTGCGAAAGCTGGATCGCGTAAGCCGTGTCGTTGGATCCGGTGCCGGCAATGACAGGTACGCGCCCCTTCGTATACTCGACGGCGAACTTGATGGCTTCCTTGTGCTCCGCGTCGCTCATGGTCGCAGCCTCGCCCGTCGTACCTGCGACGATGATCGCGTCCGTGTGGCCCGCGATCTGCGCGTCGATCAAACGCCCAAACTCGGGAAAATTGATACCGTCTTCGGTGAACGGCGTGACGATAGCGACGCCCGCGCCCTTGAAGATCAATTTCTTCATAAAGACTTCCCCTTTTCGTCAAAATCATTTTAAATTATAGTGCATTCAATGTTTTTATGCAATATTCTTCAAACCATTACTCCATCGCGCGCACGATGCGGCTGAAGATTTTCTCGTTCTCCTTTGCCTTTTCCTCGCCGCCGAAAACGCAATACGTGTCCGACTTCATGCAGGCGTCGACGATCGGCGCAAGGGCGCGAATCGCATTCTCGTCCGCCGAAAGGATCTCGTCCCGTTCCCTTTGTCGGTCTTCCTGCGTGATGCCGCGCAAGCGGAGCATCGCGGCAAGATTTCCTTTCATCTGCGGCGTCAGCGGCATATCGAGCGTCGAGATCGTGCCAATGATATATTTCGTCATTTCCCGCTCCGACGCCTTGAACTCTTTCAGATAATCGGCAACCTCATCGTAAACCTTCAAAGTCTCCGTAAGATTCGGATCGCGATACGAAGTGAACAGCAGGAGCCCGTTCCGCGCAAACTGCGCCGACGCGCCATAAGCGCCGCCCTGCACGCGAAGCCGCGTCCAAAGATAGCCGTATCGCATGATTGTCTCCAGGACGCGCATAGCGCCGGTGAATTTGTAGCCGAGACGGACGTAATTCCCACCCTTGCCCACGTACTGCACGCGGCTCGACGTGACGAGCGCCTCGTTTTTCACTTTGTTTTCCTTCGGCTGCGCCGCCGCCGGATACTCCTGATCGTTCAAAGCGCCGAGCATTGGCGAAAGCGCCGCCTCCACCGCCGGATAATCCTTCGCTTCGGTCGTCACGGCGAGAATAAGGCCGTGTTTCGTAAACATCTGGCGAAGCAGCGCCGAAAGTTTTTCCGCCGTCTCCTGCGCCCGTTCCTCGAAATGCGCGTCCAAATCCTTCAGGAAACGATAGTAGGAAAGGAAGGCTCCGTCCTCGAAACGGCTTGCCGGCGCGAAATAAGAACTGAGGCGTGCCGCCATGACGCGGTTCGGCGCGTTCAGGATCTGACGCTCTACGCCCGCCAACGTTTGCTTAATCAAATCCCGCATCCGCTTCGCGTCGGAAAAACGACTGCGCGTCAGGATTTCCGCCAAAAGTTTCCCAAGCTCCGGCAACTTTCGCACCAGCACCCGCACCTTGACGACAGTCTTCACGAACCATTCGTCCGCCGTGTCGCCCTTGGTCGCCGCCATTACGTTGTAGTCCAGACCGCCCGTGTGGAGATTCGCGAGATTCGTCAGCTCCGCATAGGAATGCTCGTCCGTATCCACCCCGCCGAGCACGTCGCAGATCAAATAGGCATAGTGCTGCTGCTCCGGCGTGATCGACGCGCCGTCGAAGTACAGCGAGAGATAGGCGATGCCGTTCGTATGCACATCGCTGAAAAGCACCCGCTGCCCCATGAATTCTTTTTCTTCCAGCGGCATCTTTTCCGCGTCCTTGCGAATATCCGAGAGCTTCAAGAGCGGGATCTTTTCCAAGACCTCCGGCGCGTCCGGCGTTTCCTGCAGTTCTTTCAGCCGCGCCGTCTGGCGGATGATCCCGTCGATCTCCCCGGCGCTCATCGCGGCTTTTTTCTCCGCCAGCAGCTTCTCCGTCGCCGCTTCGCGCTCCGCCGCCATCGTCGCGCTCGGCTTCATCGTGACGAGCACTTTGTGCGGATTGTCCAGCACGCAGCGGCGCAGGATATCCTCAAACAGCCCATTCTCAAGCCCTTCCCTGAGCGTCTTGAACTCTTCTTCATAGAAAAGCGGCTCCGCCGGATCGCCGCCGTACAGCCAGTTGGTCATGACCGCAAGATTGTAGACGAGTCCTTTCGGCGTCGAAGCGAAGTCTGACTCCCGCGTCTTGAATTCCAAATAATTGAGAGACGCTTCGAGCAGCGTTCGGTCGATGCCGTCTTTCACGAGGCGGCCGATCGTGTCCATGACGACCTGATAGAATCGCTCCGCGTCCTCCGGCTCGGCGTTCGTCACCTCCACGGCGAGATTCGGCTGGGCGATCTGCGCCTCCAACGACGCGGTCACGTCCTTGCCGACGCCCGCGTCCATCAGCGCCTGCGTCACCGGCGCGGCGTCCGTCATGAAGAGTGCGTGCGTCAAGATGCTCATAGCCGACCGCGTCAACCGGTCGCCCGCGTCGCAGACGATCATGCCGAGCGCGAGATACGTCTTTTCCTTCGTATCCTCCTCCGCGCCCACCGGATACTCCGCCGTGACGCGCTTCATCCCGTCGAACAGTGCCTGCTTCTTCAGCGCCGAGTCGATCTCCTGCCGCGAAAAATTCGACAGATACGCTTCGTCGATAAACGCCAGCGTCCCGTCGATGTCCAAATCGCCGTACAGGTAGATATAGCTGTTGGACGGATGGTAATACTTCTTATGGAACGCGACAAAGCTCTCCTGCGTGATATCTGGGATTTTCTCAGGATTGCCGCCCGACTCGAAAGCATACGCCGTATCCGGATAGAGCCGTTTCAAGATCTCCGTCTCCAAAAGATCCTCCGGCGACGAAGTCGCGCCTTTCATCTCGTTGTAGACGACGCCGCTGTAACGGAGCGGCGCGTCCGGATTGTCGATCTCGTAGTGCCAGCCCTCCTGCAGCAGAACTTCGGGCTTGTCGTACATCTGCGGATAAAACACCGCGTCGAGATAAACGTCCATCAGGTTGCGGAAATCCTGCGCGTTGCGGCTCGCCACCGGATACATCGTCTTATCCGGATACGTCATCGCGTTCAGGAACGTATTCAAAGAGCCCTTCACCAACTCGACGAACGGCTCCTTCAGCGGGAATTTCCGCGAGCCGCAAAGCGTCGAATGCTCGACGATGTGCGCGGCGCCCGTATCGTCGACGGGCGGCGTGCGGAACGAGATCGAGAACACCTTGTTGTCGTCGTCGTTCTTCACATAAAAAAGGCGCGCGCCGCTTTTCTCATGCTCAAAAAGATAGCACTGAGACGAGATCTCCGGTATTTCCTTCGTCTCTTTCAGCAAAAATCCGTGCATTCTATCATTCACTTGCATTGCAATACTCCTCTCTCACTGTCGTAACGTTATAATTATACCACAATCCATAGAAAAAGCGGGGGAAAACTTTCCCCCGCCCGAATCGCACATCTCAACCGCGTTACAAATACTTCACCATATCCCCGATTGGAATGCGATCGTCGTGCAGATACGCAGGCTTCGCACCCTCGGCGGGATAGCCGAGGAACAGCATCGAGATCAGCGTCGTGTCTTTCGTCTCCGGAAATTCCTCGTGGACCTTCTCCGGATGGAACAGGCCGATGCAGATATTGCCGACGCCGAGGTCGGTCGCCTGCAGCATCATCTGCGTGATGGCGATTGTCGCGTCCATCATGCCGAAATCGAACTTCCCAATCGTATGCTTCGCGGAAATCTTTTCATTATAGCCGATAATCAAGATGACCGGCGGATGGAAATGGCACTCCGTGCACCTGTCCGCCTTCGCCAGCGCCTCCGGCGTATTCGCGACGAAAATGCGCTGTGGCTGGAAATTTTTCGCCGTCGGCGCATTGTGGCCCGCTTCGAGGATCAAATCGAGCTTTTCCTGTTCCAAAGGTCTGTCGCTGAATTTCCGCAAAGAATAACGTTCCCTGCTGAGTCTTGCAAAGTCCATGAACATAGCCCCCTTTGTAAAAATCCCTCTTTCAGGCTTATATTCGCCAAAAAGAGGGCTTCTCCTTCTTTATTCCGTTTGCCCGTGATACTCGACGTCGCGGACTTCCACTGCGCGGTTTTTCTCGTCTACCATGACCACCGTAGGCTTCCAGCTTCGCGCCTCCGCCTCGTCCATCCAGGCGTAGGCCATGATGATGACCGTGTCGCCGGGCTGCGCGCAGCGTGCCGCCGCGCCGTTCAGGCAGATGACGCCGGAGCCTTTCGGCCCGGGAATCACATACGTCTCCAGCCGCGCGCCGTTGTTGTTGTCCACCACCTGCACGCGCTCGTTCGGCAGGATATGCGCCTTTTCCATCAGTGCCTCGTCGATGGTGATGCTTCCCATATAGTTAAGATTCGCTTCCGTGACCGTTGCACGGTGTATCTTGGACTTGAACAGGTTCAAAAACATCGCGCTCACTCCCCTAAAATCATATTATCGATCAATCTCGTCTTCCCAATCTTCACCGCGATCGCGAGAAGCGCAGGCGCCTCCACCTTCGCGATCGGCAAAAGCGCCGGGAACGAATAAATATCCACATAGTCGATGACCGCGGTCGGCTCCGTCCCGATTTCATCGCGGACAATCTTTTTCAGCGTCTCCACGCCTTTCTCGCCGCCGTCAAACGCCGCCTTCCCTTTTTGGAGGCTGCGCGAAAGCACCAGCGCCGCCTCCTTTTCCTCGGCGGAAAGGTACTGGTTGCGCGAACTGCGCGCAAGGCCGCTCTCCTCGCGCACGATCGGCACCATCACGACCTCGGTTGGAATGTTCAGGTCGGAGACGAACCGCTTGACCACGACGACCTGCTGCGCGTCCTTCTGCCCGAAATATGCGCGGTCAGCGCGGGAAAGATTCATCAGCTTCGTCACGACCGTCGCGACGCCGCGAAAATGACCGGGACGCTGAGCGCCGCAAAGCTTCTTCGTAATGTCGCCCTCGACGTTCACATAGGTGCAGTAGCCCTCGGGGTACATCTCCTTCGGTTCCGGATGGAACACCGCGTCCACCGGCACCGTCTCCAGCTTCTTGCAGTCTTCCTCGAAACGGCGCGGATACGCGTCGAAATCCTCGTTCGGGCCAAACTGCGTCGGATTCACGAACACGGACGCGATCACCACGTCGTTCTCCTGCCGCGCGCGGCGCATCAGCGTCAAATGCCCCTCATGGAGCGCGCCCATCGTCGGCACAAGGCCGACGCTCTTGCCCGCGTCCTTCGCCGCTTTGGAAAACTCCTGTATCTCCTTTACGGTACGCAATACCTTTACCATTTGTTTTCTCCTTTTCCCATATCCTTACGCGACAGAATTCGCATTCAACATATCATCGTTTTCGCGCGCGTCTTTCCGCACGAAATAATTCGCGAGGAAAGAGCCGGACACATTGTGCCACAAGCTGAAAATCGCACCCGGCACCGCAGCCAGCGGATTGAAATACATGACCGCCAGCGAAGCGGCAAGACCGGAATTCTGCATGCCGACCTCAATAGCGACCGCCCGCGCCTTCGCCGGCGTCAGGTGGAACACTTTCGCCAAAGTATAGCCGCACATGAGGCCGAAGCCGTTGTGCAGGATCACGACAAGGAAAATCAAGAGACCGTGCGCGAAAAGTTTCTCCGCCGACAGCGCGACGACGCCGCCGACCAAGAGCGCGATTGCCACGACCGAAATGAGCGGCAGCACCGGCAGGAACTTCTCGACGAACTTGCCTGCAAAATGATTGACCAGAAGGCCGGCAATCACCGGGCACAGCACCATCATCGCAATCGACTTCATCATCGCGACAAGGGAAATATCCACCCACGCGCCCGCGAGCACCCAAGTCAGGAACGGCGTCACCAGCGGCGCAAGAAGCGTCGTCGTCATCGTCATCGCCACGGACAGGGCGACGTCGCCCTTCGCGAGATAGGTAATGACGTTAGACGCGGTACCGCCCGGGCAAGTGCCGACGAGCACAACGCCGATAGCGATATCCGGCGGCAGCGCAAAGACCTTGACCAGCACCCAGGCGATCAGCGGCATGAGCGTGAACTGTGCCAGCGCGCCGATGCCGACCTCCCAGGGTCGCTTCGCAAGCATGTGGAAATCTTCAAACTTCAGCGTCATTCCCATGCCGAACATTACGACGCCGAGCATCCACGGCACATGAGGGCCGACCCACGTCAAAGAAGCGGGAACCGCCGCGCCCAAAATGGAAATCAAAATGATGAGAATCGCCATGTTGTCTACCAAAAGACCGCAAAACTTTTTCATCAAAATCCCCTCCTGATTCAGAGCCAAGGAAACACGGCTATATAGAAAAACGCCTTTCGGCAAAGACCGAAAGGCGCAGAAAATTCCTGTGCAAAAGCCTCTCTGTCTCAGTCGATACGATCTAAGCAGACGTTCCAAAAATGACCGCGAACCTATGAAAGTATAACTCCGAAAGTATAATTCCAAAAGGATATTATCTCTGTTCCGGACGTAGGATAGCACAACGCCGTCGAAAATGCAACAGGAAAAAGAAGATTTAAGCATAATTTAAGAAAACCGCAAAAACGCCGACAGGCTGAAACTTCATGTTTCGTCCTGTCGGCGTTTCTTATGCCCTTATTTATTTCGCCATCAGCTTTGCGACCTTGTTCGCGAAGTCCACCGGATTCTCCGGCAGGATGCCTTCGATCAGGAGCGCCTGCGTATAGAGCAAATCGCAGTAGTCCTTAAAATCCTGACTGTCCTTGCCCGCCTCGTGGAGCTTTTGCAGACGACCGAAAAGGTCGTGATGCGGATTCAGCTCGAGGATGCGCTTCGCCTTGAACAGCGGATTGTCCATCTCGGCGAAGGTCTGCTCCATGGAAAGGCTCGGCCCCATCTCGTCAGCGACGAGGCAGACCGCGCTGGTCTTCAAACGCTGCGAAACTTTGACGTCCGCCACTTTATCGCCCAGCGTTTCCTTGATGTCCTTGATGAGGTCGTCGTTCTTCTTCGCGATATCCTCGGTCTCTTTCTTCGCCGTCTCGGACTCCGCGTCGCCGAGGTCGAGATCGCCGCGCGCGATGGACTGGAATTCCTTGCCGTCGTAATCATGCAGCGCTTCGATGGCGAACTCGTCCACCGGATCGGTGCAGAACAGCACTTCGAGACCTTTCTCGCGCAAAAGTTCCATCTGCGGCAACGCCTCGATGATAGCCTTGTCCTTGCCCGTCGCGTAGTAAATCTTTTTCTGGGAAATCGGCATACGCTCCTTGTACTCTTTCAGCGTGACAAGCTTCTCGTCCTTCGAGCTGGGGAAAAGCACCAGGTCTTTGAGCTTCTCCTTCGCGTCGCCTGCCGTGTAGATCGTATTGTAAATGCCGATCTTCAGCGACTTGCCGAACTCGGCCCAGAACTTCTCGTACTTCTCGCGGTCCTTTTCCAGCGTCTTTTCGAGGGATTTCAGGATCGTCTTTTCGAGATTCTTGCCGATGACCTTCAGCTCGCGGCTCTGCTGCAAAAGTTCGCGGGAAATGTTCAGCGAGAGGTCCGGTGAATCCACGAGGCCCTTGACGAAGCGCAGATAATCCGGCAGCAAATCCTTGCACTTCTCCATGATGAAGACGTGGCGCGAATAAAGCTGCATGCCCGGCTCGAAATCCGTATGATAAAGGTTGAACGGCGCTTTCTGCGGAATATACATCAGCGCGGTGTACTCCACCGTGCCCTCGGCTTTCGTATGGAAGACCTCCATCGGGTCCTCCCACTCGTGGAACTGGTTCTTGTAGAACTCGTTGTACTGCTCCTTCGTGATGTCGCTCTTGTTCTTCGTCCAGAGCGGCTGCATGGAGTTCAGCGTGCGGACCTCGATCTTCTTCTCCGGTTTCGCATCCTCGATGACCTTGCCGTCTTTGTCCTTCGGCTTTTCCTCTGTCACGAAATCCATCTTGATCGGGTAGCGCACATAGTCCGAGTATTTCTTCACGAGGCGCTCGATCTTATACGTCTCGGTGAAGTTTTCCTCCGCCTCGTCGCCGTAGAATTCTTTTTTCAGGGAGAGCGTGATCGTCGTGCCGCGCTTCTCCTTTTCGCAGGACTCGATGCTGAACGTGCCGCTGCCGTCCGACTCCCAGCGCACAGCTTCCTTCGTTCCTGCTTTGCGAGTCACGATCGTGACCTTCTCAGCCACCATGAACGCCGAATAGAAGCCGACGCCGAACTGACCGATCATATCCTTGTCCGTGACGTCGTTGCCGCCCTCCTTCGCCTCTTTCAGCTTCTCGAGGAAGGCTTTCGTGCCGGACTTCGCGATCGTGCCGATATTCTCGATGACTTCTTCTTTCGTCATGCCGATGCCGTTGTCCGAGATTGTCAGCGTGTGGCTGTCTTTATCGGGTACGAGATAGATCTCATAGTCCTCGTCGCCCTCCAATAGGTCGCGGTTCGTCAGCGCCTCAAAGTGCAGCTTGTCGATCGCATCCGACGCGTTCGAGATTAACTCCCGCAAAAAAATCTCCTTGTTCGTATAGATGGAGTTCACCATCAAATCGAGCAGTTGCTTCGTCTCCGCTTGAAATTCGTGCATTTCCTTGGCCATGAAAGAAAATCTCCTTTGCAAAAAATAAGTCTGGCACTCTCGCTCTCTGAGTGCCAGACTTATAATACATCAAAAAGTCAAACTTGGCAAGACGGGAATGACAATTTCATTGCGCCGTCCGTCGCGGGTATATTATTTTTTCACTTTGCCACGCGTTTTCCCGACGACAGGATGGACCGGGTCGGGCAGACCAGCACGCAGAGATGGCAGCCCACGCATTTTTTCGGATCGAGGACGGGTCGGCGGTTTCCGTCCAGACGGATGGCCTGATGGCCGCCGTCCGCGCAGGAAATCTCGCAGCGGCCGCAGCCGATGCAGGTCTGCCGCTGGAATTTGGGATAGACTATGCTGTCCCGTTCCAGGACGTCCGTGGTGTCGCTGACGGAGCCCAGCGCCAGGCCGACCGCATCTTTTGCGGAGCAAAATCCCTTTTCATGCAGATAATAGTTCAGACCCGCTTTCAAATCGTCAATGATGCGGTAGCCGTACTGCATGACGGCGGTCGTGACCTGAACAGAGCCAGCGCCCAGGAGCAGGAATTCCACCGCGTCGCGCCATGTCTCCACGCCGCCCATGCCGCTGATGTGCATCCCGCGAAGCGCCGGATTCTTCCCCAGCTCCGCGATAAAACGGAGCGCAATCGGCTTCACGGCAGCGCCGCTGTAGCCGCCCACGGCGGACTTTCCGTTTACGGCGGGACTGGAAACATAGGTGTAGGGATTCACATCCATGAGGCTCTTGATGGTATTGATGGCTGCAATGCCGTCGGCTCCTCCTCGTTGCGCCGCCTCCGCCGCCGGACTCATGCGGTCCACATTGGGCGTGAGTTTCGCGAGGATGGGAATCGTCGCTCCGCGTCTGGCGGCGGCGGTAAAGCGTTCCACCAAAGACGGGACCTGCCCGATGTCCGAGCCGAGCCCGTCCTCCATCATGTTCGGGCAGGAGAAATTCAGCTCGATCACGTCCGCGCCGTTCTCCTGACAAAGCCGCGCCAGTTCCTCCCACTCCTTGTCGTCTCTGCCCATGATGGAGGCGAGGATGCGCTTTGACGGATAATCCTTCTTCAGCCGACGGAAAATCTCCATGTTTTCGGGAACGCTGTGGTCGGAAAGCTGTTCGACGTTCTTGAAGCCGACGATGCCGCCGTTCGCACCGTGAATGGCGGAGAAACGCGGCGACGCTTCATGGATGTCGAAGGCGCAGATCGTCTTGAAAGCCGCCCCCGCCCATCCGGCCTCGAAAGCGCGGGCGCACATATCGTAAGTGCTTGCCACCACCGAGGAGGAAAGCAGGAACGGATTTTCCAGCGGAATCCCGCAAATCTCCGTTTGGAGTGCCGTTTCATCTTGCGGCGCGGGAATGTCGAGACGGGGCCGCACTTCTTCCGCAAGGAAAGAAAGGATGCGCCTGATCGGCACTTCACCCGACCGGAGGCAGGCCGTTTCGCAGGGAGCGGCGCAGTCGGCGCATGGATTTCCGGCGGACAGACGAGCCGCCGCAGAGCTTTCGTTGTCAAACCATACGCTTCGGAGCTGCCGCGCAGGCTCTACGCCCTTCGCACAAGCCCCGTCGCATGGAGCGTTGGCGCACAGGACGCAGCGCAGCATATCCTCACGCTTCCGGTTTTTTTCCAAATTCATATCCAGTCCCTCCGAATTGTGCTTTCAAATATTTCCGCAGTCTTTCATGCACACATTCCCTGACGTCTTTCGCGATACGTTTCGCCTTTTTCAAGTCCAGCCCGATTTCTCCGGCCACCGCCAGCAGGTCGCCAAGCTCCGGGGTGGCTCCGTTCCCGTGCACCGACGTCGCGTGCTCGCCGCCCAACGAATAACTGAAGGTCAGGTCGTAGGCGGGGGCCAGCCGCCAACCTCCCTGCTTTTCCTCATACAAAAAAGAAAAGTTCCGGGAATGATCGTCCCGATTATGGGCAAACACGTTGAAGCACATCAACCGGTACAGTTTTTCGATTTCCGTATAGCTCCGCGTCAGTTCCAGCGTCAGCTTCATCAGCAAATCATAATCCAGATTCGGGATGCGGTGCGAGGTTTCCAAAAGGCCCGACACGGAAACCATGTGAACCCGCTCCGCTTCCTTGTCCCCCTGTCTCCTGTCGAAACGCCGCGTTCCGAAATAACCGGCGCAACATGCGGAGGGAAACAGCCTCGTTTCCGCCATCTCAATGCCGCACGCTTTTGCGCAGAGCGAATACTCGTATTCCTGCAAGCCGATTTCTTTGCCGTCGCTGGCGGACGGGAATTTTACAATCCAATCTTCCCCATCCACTTTCGTCAAAATTTTGGGTCTTGCGCCGCCGGACGACCCGCCCAGCCGAAACAACTCGTCCAAATCGTCGGCACGCCCGGTTCGCAGGACAGCCGCACAGTCCGCCGCAATCCGGTCCAAATCCGGCGCGCTTTCTTTCCGCTCCAGCTTTATCTCCGGCGTGTACGTCAATGCCCCCATGCCGCTTTTCCCGACGATGGCCAGCCGATCCAGATTGCCCACGCCGCCGGGGTCGATCCTGTTTCTCGCCAGCATACGATCCACCAGCAACCGCCCCCACCCATCGGGCAGACTGTCCGCAAACACGCCGAAAATGCCTCCGAACGGCTCCGGCTTTGGGATAAATACCTGCTGACGCAGCGGCAAAGAAAAAGGACTGATGGAAAAGCCTTCCGCCAGCCACTCCTTTTCGTATGCAAAGGCCGCCAATGCCTTTTGATGCAAAGCCAGCGTTCCGACCTTTCTCCGCTTATAGTAAACGCGCAGCCTTTCCGTCTTTTCCATCGCCGACCTCCTCAATCGACAAAAAAGGAACGTCCGCAAACAGATTCTTCATTTCGCCCTCCAGTCGCAGGGCAATCGCAATTTTTGTCAGCGACAGCAGAGATATCTCGCCGCTTTGCTCAAATCGCTTCAAGGAGCCGAGACTCACGCCCGACACTTCGCTCAGCCTTTCCTGCGACAGCTTCCTGCGCTTGCGAACGTCGCGCACCCGCTTCGCTATCGCGCGATTGATTTCCTTTGGAGTTGTCTGTGTAAAAGAAAATGCAAAGTTATTCATGGCTAATATTTTATCTCTTTTTTCGTGATTTGACAAGTATTGGCTAATATATATGCTAAAAATTTCTATAACCGTCGGCGTCTTCCAATCCGATATTTCCTTTATTGCAGAAAAGGCAAGCGCGGTATAGAATAGGAATATCAAAAAGAAGGAGTGATACTGTCATGTGGAAGAAATTGATAAGTGTTGTGTTCCTGGCAGCGGCAATCCTGCTGCCAGTCAATCTCGGGGAGGCAGGTCGTCTGGAGGACATCGCAGCGCGGGGCACCATACGGATCGGCACGACGGGAGACTACATCCCCATGTCCTACCTGAACCCACAGACCGGCCAATACGAGGGCATTGACGCGGAACTTTCGCAAATCATCGCGGACTCCCTTGGCGTCAAAATCGAATATGTGCCGACAACGTGGCCGACACTGGCCGCCGATACGCAGGCGGACAAATTCGACATCGCCCTTTGCGGCATCTCCCGCAATTACGCCCGCGCCAGGACAATGGCAATGTCCGACGCTTACGGCGTGGGCGCCTTTGGCAAGACGATCCTTTGCCGCAAGGCAGACGCAAAAAAGTTTCACGGCCTTGACGACATCGACCGTCCCGAGGTGCGCGTGATGATCAATCCCGGCGGAACGAATGAGAAATTCGCCCGCGCCAACTTGAAAAAGGCGCAACTCATCGTCCATCAGGAGAATGCGGACATCCCAAGGCAGATTGCGGAAGGCAACGCGGACGTCATGATCACGGAGCCTGTGGAAGCCGCCCGCTATACGGAGATGGACGCGAGGCTTGCCGCGCCGCTGATCCACGAACCTTTCACCCGTCATTCCTGCGGCATCCTCATGGCAAAAGGCGACCAGGAATTTCTGAACTACATCAATTTCGTGCTGGCGGAGATTCGTATGGACGGAACGCTGGCACAGCTAGAGGCAAAGTACTTGAGAATCAATTAAATACGAGATGAAAGTGTAATTTAGAAGTCCCCTATATTGTACCATAGCAACGCCGTTTTTGTACCTCACGCAGGTTGCTTTTTTCCCCGCATTTGATAAAATAAAATAACAGACTATGAAAATGGGAAAAGAAATAATTGCTTTGGCGGGAAGGGGCCGGAAATGGAAAAGAACGCAATCTTGATACGAAACGGCGCGTCCTTTATGGTCAACGCTGTCCAGAAAAATCTGGAGGAGGCCGATTTTAAGGTTTTACCGGTGGACGCGACCGTCGCCGCCGTGAGCGAAAAACACGCCGAGGCCGTCATTTTCGTTTTTTACTTGGGAGAGTTTGTTTCAGAGGCGTCCGAGTTGCTTGTCTATCTGAAAGACCTGTGCGCCGAAGAAGAAAAGCTTCTGGTTTTGCTCGGGAATCCGGAAGAGCTTGCGATTGTGGAGCGAACAATCCCTTCTGCGTTGATTGCGGCCCGCTTTGAGCGTCCGCTGGACATCAAGCGTCTGGTGGACGAGATGAATTTCCTTGCGCAGGCCAGCGATGCGAGCGCGCGCAGGAAAAATATCCTGCTCGTCGACGACGACAACACTTTTTTAAAGACGATCAAGGGGTGGCTCAGTTCCGAATATCGGGTCACGATTGTTACGTCGGGCGCGCAGGCGCTGATGTACATTGCGGACAACAAGCCGGACCTGATCCTTTTGGATTATGAGATGCCTGTGACAAGCGGCCCACAAGTGCTGGAAATGATCCGCAGCGAGTCGAAGGTGGATACGATTCCCGTGATATTCCTGACGGGCAAGGGCGATCGGGAAAGTGTCATGAAGGTTCTGGAATTGAAGCCGGACGGGTATCTCCTGAAATCGACGGGTAAAGAAGCGCTTTTGAAGTCGCTGGCGGAGTTTTTCGAGAAAAAGAAATACGAGCAGCTGCACGAGATGCAGAAGTAAGCGTAAACGAAAAAGAAGGAGCGGGAAAAAACCGTTCCTTCTTTTTATTTGGAATTATTCTTCCAAATACTTTTTCAACGCGTCCCAGTCCGGCTTTTTCGCGGCCGCGACGATACGGGCATGGCGTTCCTCTGCATCTTTCGGTATGCGGCTTCCGGCAAGCTCCGAGAGTACGAGTTGGATATTGTCGTAGTCGAAAGACGCAGCCAGTTCCCTAATCGTTTCGTAGGCTTCGGCGAGCGACGCGCCGTCAATTTCCGGCAGGTCGGCGTCGCTTTGCGTCGTTTCCTGCAAAGAAGAGAGGGCTTCGCTGCAGAATCGATAGAGGGCGAGCAGTGCCAGCGTGTCTTTTTCGATCTCTTTGGTGTCGAGCCGGTCGCCCGCAGCTTCCAGACGCTTCGCCCGGTCGGAAAGCTCCAAAGCGCCGACAAGGCGCGCCATGCTTTTCAGGGCGTGTACCTTTGTCGTATAGTTTTTCCAGTTCTTCGCCTCGAAATATTGTTGTATCTCGCCGGCCTGTTCGACTGCCGACTCTTTGAAGACGCGGAGCACTGCCAGATAGTCATCCTCAGAGCCGCAGGATTGCAATCCTGCGCGTGCGTCGAACAGCTTTCTCGTTGCCGCTGTCGAAAACAGTTCTGCAAGCGCCGGATTTGTAAATTTCACGTTCGCAGCATCGCTATCGGTTTCGATTTCGTTTGAATCCTCGCCGTTGCTCTCGCTTGCTTCGGGCGGTTTTATCAGCTCCGGCGGCAGATACTTGACGAGCGTCGCTTCAAGATGATCGCTGTTTACCGGCTTTGTCAGATAATCGTCAAAGCCTTTGCTGAGATACCATTCCCGGGCGCCGGAAATGGCGTTCGCCGTCAGGCAGACGACATGCGTTTCGAGGTTTTTTCCGTCCGTCTGCGCGCGCATAGCGGCGAGCGTTTCTATGCCGTCCATATCCGGCATACGATGGTCGAGGAAAATGACGTCGTATCTCTTTTTCGCCGTCAGCGTCAGCGCCTCCTGCCCACTGCCCGCCTCGTCGATCTGCACTTTTGTCGCTTTGAGCAGTCCCTTCATCACGATGATGTTCATTTTCGTGTCGTCTACCACCAGTATCTTCGCGTCCGGCGCGGTAAAGCGCTCATGGTAAACGTCCTGCCGGGCGACCGTCCGGTGATACGCCTGCTCAAAATCCCCGATGGGCGTCCAGTCTACGACGCGCTGCACGATGGCGAAGGAAAAGGTCGAGCCTTCGCCGTAAACGCTTTCGACTTCGAGGCGGCTTTCCATCAGTTCCAGGATGCGCTTCGTGATGTTCATGCCAAGGCCCGTACCCTCGATGGTGCGGTTGCGTTTTTCCTCGATGCGCTCGAAAGGATTGTAGAGCTTCTCTATGTCTTCGGGTTTGATGCCGATTCCCGTATCCTTGACGGAAAAACGCAGACGGATTTCCTCTTCGTTCGCCTTTTCAAAAGATACGCGCAGAGTGACGCCGCCCTTTTCCGTGTATTTCACAGCGTTGGTCAGGACGTTCGTGGCTACCTGCTTGATACGGATCTCGTCGCCGTAAAGCAGCGTCGGCAGATCCGGCGACGCTTCCACCTGGAACGACAGACCCTTCTTTTCCGCGCGCGCCTTGACCATGTTCACAAGATCGTTCAGTATGGAACTGGTTTCGTACTCTACGGGAATGATTTCCATCTTGCCCGCTTCGATCTTCGAGAAGTCGAGAATGTCGTTGACAAGGCTCAGGAGGCTGGCGCTGGCGTTGCGGATATTTTCCGCGTATTCGCGAATCTGGGGAGTCTTCGCCTCACGGCGGATCATTTCGTCCATACCCATGATCGCGTTGATCGGCGTGCGGATCTCGTGGGACATATTCGAGAGGAACTGCGATTTTGCCACATTTGCCGCCTGCTCCCTTTGCGCGGAAGCGGCGAGCTTCTCGTTGGATTCGATAAGCGCTTGCTTATGCTCAGCCAGTTCTGCAGTCTTTCTCTCCAGCGCTCTGCTGGCCGCTTCCTTTTCTTCCATGCGGCGTTTGGCGTGGGAAGATTCCCGGGCGAAAAAAGCCACCGCCAAAAGCGCCGCACCCGCTATCAAAAGGCCGAGAATCCAAAGATTGTCCATCAGCACGTCGTACAACGAGCGGGTATGGAGCCCTTCGATATACCGATAAGCGATAGCCTCGATCCGATCCCTGCCGATGCGGGTCACGCCCCGGTTCAAAAGGCGCAGGAGTCCTTCTTCGCCGATGGGTACGCCGAAGGAACGGCTGTCGGGCTGATTGAGCGGTTTTACGGAAAGATCGCGGAATTGGCGATTTTTCAGGAGGTCGTTTGCCCTGAAGCCGTTCACCGTGGTGTAAGACGCCTTTCCTTCCTTCACCGCCTCAAGGCAGTCTTCGATGGAGGGACAGTATAGGATCATGGCGTTGGGGAAATTCGTCTTGACATAGTAATACTGCATACGGTTATTCCTGTTCACCGCGAATGTCTGAAGCGTATGTCGGGAATGTTCATTGCTGAAGATAAGATCTGTGCCGGGAGCCGCCACGGGATTGGATTGGTAGATATTGTTTTCCTCAGAGAAAAAGAGTCCGCCGCCTACCGGGAACGCCACGTCAATATTCCCCGCGCCCATGTCCGCGATCATTTCGTCATAGTTGTCATAACCGGTATAAAAAACGTCAAGGTGTAAAATCCCTAGTTCTTCCAATATCCGGGGAATGAGGTCACGGACAAGCCCCGTGGCATTCCCTTCCTTGTCCGTATCGCTGTACGGCAAATAATGATTGAGATAACCGACTCGGAGAATCTGATGTTCGGCGAGCCATTTTCTTTCCGCGTCCGACAGGTTCCGGCTCACAATATCGTATTTCATTTTGAGCGAGTTGACGAAATTCGGCTCTTCCACCATCAGCTGCTCTTGAGCTTTCGACAATGTGTCAAGGAGATCCGGGCGGGAGGCGCTCACGCAAAGGTAATAGTCCGAGGAGCCGAATGCGTAAAGCAATGTCGCATCTTCCCGCTCATAGCTGCCGTCGCTTTCCGTCACTATAACATCGACCCGGTGCCATGTAAAAG
>JAFZRW010000037.1 GCA_017619685.1 Schwartzia sp. (in: firmicutes) | reverse complement strand
TATCGTGACGCCGGAGACGAAGAAGGTCATGAAGCAGGTCCTCGCCGAGATCCAGGACGGCACCTTCGCGAAGAACTGGCTGCTGGAGAACCGCGCCGCCGGTCGCGCGAACTTCCTCGCGCTCCGCGAGAGCCATGCGAATCACCCGATTGAGAAGGTCGGCAAGGAGCTTCGCAGCATGATGTCGTGGCTGAAGGGTCAGGATCAGCTCGAGTTCTGATTGGACGAATTTTGAGTATGCCCGCCGGGGGGAACCGCGGCGGGCATTTTTTGTGGGAGAGAAGTATGGCATCGTCGCGCAATCGTCGTGACACATGGACGTCGATATCTCCGATGGATACGCCATGCAAAAATGCCATTCATAGCGACGCCGATATAATTTTTTTTTATCAAAATTTAAGAAAAAATTGTCGCCGAGCGTCAATTTTTGGGGCGCTTTGTTGTATAATATAATATAGGTAGTATGTAGAGTTTTCCTCCGGAAGGCAGGGACGGCGAAATGAAGCGGAGCAGAAATGAAAGAAGACTGACGAGGCTGATTTTGTGCGCGCTCTTGACGGGACTCGTCATGACGCCCGCAACGGCGGGAGCTACTGGTGAGAATATTGGCAAGAGAGGGGACGAAAATTGTACATACGAATGGTGGGGCGTGTCCCGCCATGACCTCAATCCAAAAGAAGGCGGAATGTATGCCTATTATGTTGAAGAAGAGCCTTATGACCCTGAAAAGCCTAAGATCACGGACGTGATGGGTTGGCACAATAATGCGACTAGTGGCACTAATATCTCCGCCAATTCCCACATGGTTATCGTCGGGGGGAACGTCATACTCCAGTCTGTTATTAATCAAGGCATAGTTGTTGGCGGAGGCAATGTTTATGGCGGCTATTCCACCAATGGCGATGCCTGCAACAACGTCGCCATCATCAACAGCGGCACGATCACCGGGAATGCTGTTGGAGGATATGCACAGAACGGATCGGATGCCACCGGCAACGAGGTCTACATCTATGGCGGGAATTTCACGAGCGCGGACAAGACCGTCAGCGGAGGACAGGGAATCCACGCCAACAATAACAAGGTCTTTGTTTACGGCGGTACCTTCGCCAACGTGATAGCCGGCGGCACCATCATGGGTTCTGACGGCACGGCCACGAACAACACAGTGGTCCTTGCCGGCAAGTTTTCCGGATATAACGGCATATATCCCGGCATATATGGCGGTGACGTCGGCTCATCTACCTATATAAACTTTAATATTGTCACCGGCAATACGCTGGAAGTCTGGATAAAAGACCAGACCGTAAAAAGCATCAATAACTTCCAGAAATACTACTTTGTCCTGCCTGCCGGCATCAAAAACGGGGACACGGTTCTGAACGTAACCGGCAGCGCTAAAACAGAATTTCCCGACAACGCCACTATCGGCGTGGCCATGGCCCCCGGAGCGAAGCTGCACAAGGGCGACAAGGTGACGCTCATTAAGAACGCAAATGAATTCATGGGCGAGTACCAGCAGGTTTCCCTCGACGGCGTGGAACTCAAGGGCACCGGCGGCGTTTCCCGGAAATACGAATTCGCGCTGAGCAACACGGACACTACCATCGACGCTACCGTGACCGAAGCCGACGTGAACGAACAGGCCAAGTCCCTCGTGGAGACAAGGGCAGCGACCACCACCTTCGTCAACGCAGGTTCGGACATGCTGGCTTCCCAGGGCTTCCAGCAGGCGGCCAACGCCGTCGCCATCGAGACGGCGGAGCAGGCGAAAAACGGCGCGGAGGGCGGACAGACGACGAGCGCCTTCACGCCTTTCGCGGCCTTCGGCGGCTCGTCCATGCGGGCGGAAAGCGGCTCCTATGTCGATACGCGGGGCTTCGGCCTCAATATCGGCTTCGCGCGCGAGCTTCCCAACAGCAAAGGAAAACTTCTTTTCGCCCCGATCGTCGAGTACGGCGGCGGCAGCTATGACAGCCACCTCGACGACGGCACTCGGGGCGACGGCAGTTCCCGTTATTGGGGCGTCGGCGTCATAGCGCGGCAGGTCAATCACGACGGTCTCTATTACGAGGGCAGCCTTCGCGGCGGCCGCGTGACCTCCGACTACAAGGGCGGCCTTGACGGCGTCGGGAGGGTAGACTACGACAGCGCGTCGAACTATGTCGCCGCGCACCTCGGCGTGGGCAAAGTGTTCGAGCTCGGAAAGGGCAACACCCTCGACGGCTACTTCAAATACTTCTTCAGCCATCAGACGGGCGACACCACGACGGTCCACGCGGGCGCGTACGACGATATAGGTGACTTCGCCGCCGTGAACAGCCACCGCATCCGCCTCGGCGCAAAGCTCACCCACAAGATCAACGAGAAGAACAAAATTTACGGCGGGCTTGCATACCAGTACGAGTTCAACGGCGACGCCCGGGCGACCTTCGACGGCGAAAGCGTACCGAGTCCGAGCCTCAAAGGCAGCAGCGGAATGCTGGAGCTGGGCTGGCAGGTGAAGCCCGGCGAAGGTCCGCTGACTCTCGACCTCGGCGTTACCGGCTGGGCCGGAAAGCAAAGAGGCGCCAGCGTCCAGCTCGGCGCGACCTGGAATTTCTGATACCGTAAAAGAACCCGCGGAGCGAAAAAGCTTCGCGGGTTTTCTGATTTCTCCATTCATAGAAGGCGCAAAAAAAGACGGGAGAACGATGTTCTCTCGTCTTTTTTGTTGCGGTTACTGTGCCAATGCTTCCTTGACGACCTCATTGACCAGCTTGCCGTCCGCGCGCCCTTTGACCTTCGGCATGAGCTCCTTCATGACTTTGCCCATATCCTTTGGCGAGGTCGCGCCGCTGGCGGCGATCGCCTCCTGCACGAGACTCTTGATTTCGTCTTTTGAAAGCTGTTTCGGAAGGTATTCCATCAAGATGGCGATTTCGGCCTCGGCGGCGGCGACAAGATCGTCGCGCCGAAAGGCCCGGGCCATCTCGTTCGCCGCACCTTCGTCGAGGGCAGCGGCGTGCCGGATATCTTCGCTGTTGAGCAGGACGC
>JAFZRW010000036.1 GCA_017619685.1 Schwartzia sp. (in: firmicutes) | reverse complement strand
TGCGGCTTCGTCCGCGTTCCGAGGAAAGGTTCCTTTTAACGGCGGGTTCGGGCGCGGGCCTTGCGGCGGCCTTCAACGCGCCGTTGGCGGGCGTGATGTTCTGTTTGGAAGAATTGACAAAAATGTTTTCGCCGCTGGTGTTGATGGCGACGGTAGCGGCAACGGTCAGCGCGGCGACGGTGGCGGGATCGATTCTCGGGTTGACGCCCGTATTTCATATCGACAAATTGCCGGCGATGGCGATCTCACAATATTTTTGGCTGTTTCCTCTTGGCGTCTTTGTGGGCGGGCTGGGCGTCCTGTTCAATCGTACGCTGATGGCTACATTGGACGCATACCAGCGATTCTCGAAAGGGGCGGCGAAATTTTTGCTGCCGCTGTTCCTTTCCTTTGGACTGGCTTTTGTCCTGCCGCAGGTGCTCGGCGGCGGAAGCGCGCTGGTCGATACGATGGTCCGGCAGGATTTTACGCTGACCTTTTTGCTGATCCTGCTGGTCGCGAAATTTTCGTTTACGATGCTTTCTTTCGGCTCGGGCGTACCGGGCGGAATCTTTTTGCCGATGTTGGTGCTGGGCGCGCTGGCAGGGGCGGTGTTTGCGAAGCTGATGACGATGGCGGGCGTTTTCGACGAAACGCTGACGACGGCCTTTATCATCTACGGCATGGCCGCATATTTCGCCGCCGTGGTCAGAGCGCCGATTACGGGCAGCGTCTTGATCATGGAGATGACGGGTTCGTTTCATCACATGCTGGCGCTGATTTTCGTCTCGCTGACCGCGTATCTGGCGGCGGACGTCCTGCATGGAGCACCGGTCTACGACATGCTTTTGGAGCGTCTCCTTCGGGCACGGGAAAAGGTGCGGCAAGTGGTGGCGCATCACCGGACGATTACGGAGCTTATCGTCGGGGAGGGGAGCTGCCTCGACGGAAAGACGGTTGCCGAGATCTCATGGCCGGCGGAGTGCCTTTTGGTACAGGTGCGGCGCGGAGAAACGGAATTGATTCCGACGGGCGCTCTCGTTTTGCAGTCGGGCGATTTCATCTATGCTTTGGCCGACGACGGCGATATTGCGGACTTGGAAGAGTTAGCGGAAGAAAACGTGCATAGTGGACAGTGATAAAGAAGCCCTCGGCAATCGCCGAGGGCTTCTTTCATGTCGAATATGTCAGATGTCGATGCGGAGCAAGTCTTCGATGTCCTTCGTCAGCATATCGAAGCCGTCTTGCTGCCAGTTGGACCAAATCGCTTTTGCGACGCGGCTGACGAGCTCTTCAGGCAGGAACGGCTTTTTGATGTAGTCAACCACGCCGCCCTCGCTCGCTTTGACCACGGACAGACGGTCAGCGGAGGCCGTAAGCATGATGACCGGGATATCTTTCAGCTTTTCCTCTGCGCGAATGGCGGAAAGCGTCCTGAATCCGTCCCATCCGGGCATCGTCACGTCAAGCAGGACGAGATGCACTTCGGTCTGGAGCAGGAGTTCAAGGCCGTTCCTTCCCGACATCGCCACAAGGACCCTGTACGGGAAATTTCGCTCCAGGATTGTCTTTGCCATTTCACAGTTGATTTCATCATCGTCGATGATCAAAATCGTAAATTCGTTTTCAGGAATCATTATCTTTCTTCAGCCACCTTTCTGCATCGTTTGCGAGTTTTTCGTAAAGAACCATCGCCCGTTCATGGTTCGATCGGATATACCAAGCCGCTTCTTGTTTTTCCTCGTCGCTCGTTTCTTCAGAGAAGCAGCGTTTGCCCGCCAGTTCCAGTTCCTTTGCCGCGTCGGAGAGTTTTTGCCCGCCAATGGTCATGGCGGTGGATTTCAGGGCGTGGAGCATTGTGGAGTAGTTTTGCCAGTTTTCCGTATCGAGATGTTCCTTCATTTGCCGTTGCTTGTCCGGCCTGAGTTTGATGAACATGCCAAGTACCGTTCTGTACATGTCCTCCATGCCACCATTATACTTCATTCCCTGCTCGATGTCGAGGTCGCCTGTGTCGCTCTTTTTCTTGTCCTCCGACTCGCTTTCCGCGAAAGGCTGCGCCGATTCTTTCGCCGCCAAATCCGCGACGGACGGGCCGGGATGCAGTTTCTCTTCCGGCAGATATTTGACCAGCGTAGCTTCCAGCGCGGCGCTGTCGATGGGCTTCGACAGGTAAGCGGTAAAGCCTTCTTTCAGGAAAAATTCCTTCGCGCCGGAAATCGCGTTTGCCGTCAGGACGATGAACGGCGTGTATTTCGCGTTTGGCAATGCCTCGGCGCGGTGCAGCGTCTCTACGCCGTCCATGTTCGGCATCATGTGGTCGAGCAGTACGAGATCGTATTTCTTCTTGGCGATCCGTTCGAGACATTCCGCTCCGCTCAGGCAGTCGTCAATCCGAATTTTCGTCTCCTTCAGGAGCCCCTTGACGACCAGAAGGTTCATCTCGTTGTCGTCCACCACGAGAACGTCGGCACTCGGCGCCGTAAAGGAGGGCACATACTGTTTCGTCTGTATGGCCGTCTCGCTTATGCGCTCGGCGAGATTTCCGATCGGCGAGTCTTCGATGATCGTCTGCGGCACTGCGACAGTAAAGGTCGAGCCTTCGCCGTAGACGCTCTTGAAGGTGATCTTTCCGCCCATCAGATTGAGCAGCATCTGGGTGATGGCAAGACCGAGTCCCGTACCTTCGATGTTGCGGTTCTTCTCCGGGTCGAGCCGCTCAAAATCCTGGAAAAGTCTCGACTGCTCTTCTTCTTTGATGCCGACGCCGGTGTCGTTGACGACGAAGGACAGAAAGATGCGGTTGCCATCGATGCGCTCCTTGAGCACGAAGAAATTGATCTCGCCCGTCGGCGTGTACTTGACGGCGTTGTTCAGGACATTGACAACGACCTGCTGGACGCGCATCATATCGCCCTTCAGACCGTTGGGCAGGTCGTCGTCGATATGCAGGTTGAATTGCAGGCCTTTGGCGTCCGCCTTGGGACGGATCATAGCGACGACGTTTTTCAGGAGTCGGGAAAGCTGATATTCGTTTTCGATGATCTCCAGCTTGCCGGACTCGATCTTCGAGAAGTCGAGAATATCGTTGATGATGCCAAGCAGCGACTCGCCCGCTTGCGCGATGTTTTGCGCATATCCGCGGACCGAGTTTTTTCCCTCCTCGCGCAGGATCATTTCGTTCATGCCGAGGATCGTATTGATCGGCGTGCGTATCTCATGGCTCATGTTCGCGAGGAACGCGCTCTTCGCCTGGTTCGCGCGTTCGGAGGAATCCTTCTCGCGGCGCAGCTTGTCGCTTTCCTCCGCTTTCATGCGCACGATGAAAAGGTGGACGCTGATCAGCGCCAGGAAAAGAAGCAGGACGCTGCCCGCGCGCAGCACCAGGACATAAATGCGGGAGATATCGCCCGCCACTGCTTCCCACGGTACGAAGCCGCGAATCGAGCAGTTGGATTCGGGCAGATCAGCGCCAAACAGGAAAAAGCGGCCGTGCGAGCTTTCCATATAGACCGCCGCCGCCGGGGCGGTCTGGAGCCGTTCGCGGATAATTCCGAAGCCGTCCTGGATCGCGGGATCGGAATAGAGGAGATCGTTCACTTCGGGATTTTTCCTGTACGGCAGGATCGTCTGTCCGTCGTGAGCCGCAATCAGGAAATGGCGGTCGGAATTGTATTCGGAAAGCCCGAACTGTTCCTGCACCATCTTGTCGTCGTAAGTGCGCCAGAGAATCCCGCGGACATTGTCGCCGCTCAGGATAGGCACAGCCAGAAGCAGTCCCTGCCCATGTGCGAAATCCACCACGTCGCTTCCGCGCACGGCGTCGGGCAATCGCGTAAAGGCGTCGGCGGGCAGCTGCGCGCCGAGCACATAATTCCCGTCTACGTCGACGATGCCTGCATGGGCGCTTTGGTCCATCGGGTCGGCGATTTTTTGCAGAGCGGAGTGGCTCTGGTCAGGATTTATCGCCACGTATTCCGCCGCATAGTGAAGCACCGTCAGCTCGCGGCGGAACTGATCCTCGGCAAGCCGCGCCATGTCCGCGGTCTGACGCGCGACGATCTGCTCCATCGTCACGTTCAAAAGATGATTGATCTTGTGCTGCATGAAAATCGCGCAAACGCCGAGCACGATGATGAACACGAGAAATTCGGCGGCGATTTTCAGGATCGAGTCGCGGTGACTATTGTCATTCGCCAAGGAACGTCACCCCCTCCACGAACCAATCCATGCGGTGGATCAGCGCGTCGTCCCGAAGGACTTCCCCTTCGCCGACGCGCAGGACGCCCTGCGTATCGCGGATCGGCCCTTTGAAAATCGACTGCCGGCGTTCTCCGAGCGCCTGGCGCAAATCCGCCAATGTGTAGTCTGCGCCGGGCGCGATTTTTTCCGACACGTCGACGAGAGCGATCGCGCCTTCGTCGAGGCCGATCCAGCGATTTTGGATCGCGTTCAGTTCTCCCTTCAAATAATGATGGAGGATATTGCGATAATAAATATCCCAGCGGCAGATCACCGTGCCGAGATAATGGTCGGTGACTCTCGGAAGCCACGCGTTGAATCCGATATAGTCGACGCCCATCTCATCGCAGGCGTCGGGGACGCCCTGATCGTCCTGA
Source organism: Schwartzia sp. (in: firmicutes) (assembly GCA_017619685.1). Classification (GTDB taxonomy): domain Bacteria; phylum Bacillota; class Negativicutes; order Selenomonadales; family Selenomonadaceae; genus RUG12372. The sequence goes on along the minus strand of JAFZRW010000036.1, from coordinate 552 downwards.
TGATAGGTCACGACGTCCGCGCCCGTCTCCTGCACGAGCCGCCGGACGGTCTCCGCTTCTCTCCTCACGTCCGCCCAGACGCCGGACCAGGCGACGACGACGCGCACGTTCGGGTTCGTACGCTGGGCGCCGAGTACGAACGCGTTGATCTCACGCACGACGGGCGCTTTCGGCATAGGCGCGACGTAGCCGATTACGCCGGACTTTGTCTTCATGGCCGCCAGTGCGCCCGCCAAATAACGCCCCTGATGCATTCGCGCGAAAAAGACGGTCATATTGGGCGCTTCTGCGCCGACGGCAATCGTTGCAAACGCGGTCTTGTAATTATTCCTGATCGTTTCCCGTGCCGCCGCGGGGTAAGTATTGCCGCACAGGAAAATCATGCCCGCGCCGTCGCCAATCAGCGACTCAATCGCCTGCGGGCATTCTTCGGTGGCGACGTTTTCACGGACGAGAAGCTCCACGCCGAAATCGTCGCAGGCGCGCTTCATGCCCTGATAGTGGGACCCGCTCCAGCCTGTATCGTTCTTGACGGAAGGAAGAACGATGCCG
>JAFZRW010000035.1 GCA_017619685.1 Schwartzia sp. (in: firmicutes) | reverse complement strand
GATCCGCTGTTTAATCCAATCAAGCCTGATTTATTTGAACATATTGATGGATTGAGAACTTGTGATTCGCGCTTCAATCCAGACAAACATTCATCAGACAACATCAATCATCGTTCATGTTAAGTGGGAAGATAATGGAAAAGAATAAAAGTGGCTGTTGCAAATTTTGCAACAGCCACTTTTTTATCCATTCTCCTCTATATATTTCTTTGCGATCTCCACGGCGCGCTCCTTGATTTCCTCAAGGTTCCCGTTTTTGATCTGCGCGCCTGCGACGTTTTGGTGGCCGCCGCCGCCGAATTCTTCCATGATGACCTGCACGTTCAGCTCGCCGGAAGCGCGCGCGCTGACGCCGACAACGTCTGACGTGAGCTGGAATATGACGATGCTCATGCGCACGCCCTCGATACGGAGCAGCGTGTCCGCCGTCTGCGCCGCGATGGCCTGGATGTTCGGCTGCGGTTCCGGACAGGAAGCGACGATCAGGCCGCCGTCGTACAGCGTGGACGACGCCATCGCTTTCGCGATGGTGAGATTCGTCTCGTAGTCTTCGCGGAAAAGCTGGCGAATCAGCACCGGATCGGCGCCGGCCCGTCGGAGATATGCCGCCGCTTCCAGCGTGCGGACGCCCGTCTGCACGCCGAAATGTTTCGTATCGACGACGATTCCGGCGTAGAGCGCCGTAGCGTCGAATCGGGTCAGTTTCAAGTCGTCCGCATAGTACATTACAAGCTCGGTCACGAGCTCACTGGTCGAGGACGAGGACGGCTCGACGTAAGAAAGCTGCGGGTTCTCGATGATCGAATCGCCGCGCCTGTGATGGTCGATCAAGATGCGGCGCGGGACTGCCGCGAGAAGCCTCGGAGACGCGACCATGTGCGGGATATGGGTATCGACGACAATGAGAAGCGCCCGCGCGCTCGGCGTCATTTCCTCCAACACGTTGTCGTGCAGGAAGAGCGCCTTATATTCCTGTTTGTCCATCATCATATCCGTAAATTTGTCGATGCCCTCGTTCATATCGGAGAGCATGATGCGGACGGGCTTCTTGGAGTAGCAGGCCATGCGCGCGACGCCCAGCGCCGCGCCGAGCGCGTCGAAGTCCTCGTTCTTGTGGCCCATGATAAAAATTTCGTCCGACGCTTCGATTTGCTCGCGAAGCGAATGGGCGACGACGCGGGCCTTGACGCGCGTGTGCTTTTCCACCGCCGGCGCTTTGCCGCCGAAAAATTGGGGTTTCCCTTCGATCAACACCGCGGCCTGGTCGCCGCCTCGTGCCAGGGCCAGCTCCAGCGTTTTCAGCGCCTGACGCGCCGCTTCGTGGATGGACTGCTGTTCCGTCGCCACTACGCCGAAAGAGAGCGTGATCGGAAGTTTTCCCGCGCCTTTCAGCGAGTGTACCTGATCGAGGATGCTGAATTTGTCTTCTACCGCCTGGTCCAGAGCGCGGCGCTCCATGACCGCCACGTATTTTTCGTCGTTGAGGCGCTGGATCAGACAGCCGTGGTCTTTCGCCCAGGTGTCGAGCATGTTCGTGATTGCCGACGCCAGCGTCGAGCGTTCCGCTTCGACAAGGCCCTGCAGCGCTTCGTCGTAATTGTCGATCTGGATATAGGCAAGCGCCGTGCGGCTGCCCAGATAGTCATCGCGAAGCTGTTCATACTCCGTCACGTCCACGACGTAGAACGCCATCAGAGGCTCGTCGAGCCCCTCCAGCGGTACGGGCCGGTATTCGGCGCGGTACGCCGTTTCGCCCGCGTGGAAAACGTATTCGCCCGTCATGCCCCAGATGGGCTTCAGGATCATTTCCGGCCAGAATTCTTTGACCGGGGTTCCGCGTTTCGGGCTCTCGTTCAGGCCGAGGCGCGCGCCAAGCTCGCGGTTCGACCATTGAAGCGTTCCTTCCGCGTCGACGATCAAAACGGCGATCGGCAGTTTTTCCACGGCGTAGTTCATCACCGGCTTGATCTGGCTGACGACGTCGCGGAAATATGTCTCCAGGTCGCGTTCGCGCTTCAGATTGCGCTCCCGCACGAAGAGCGCGATGCACAGGAAGAGCACGGCCGCGCCGCCGCCGAAATATACGTCGAAAGCGAAGAGCGCCGCTGCGAGAATTCCGCAGGCCGCGAGCAGGATGCAAATGTCCGGCCAGGCCGAGGTACTATGAGGCAAAAGAGTCACCCCCAAAAAAGTGTGAAGAAGCAGCGTTATTTAAGAGGTTCTTTATCTTTCCAATAGCGCGTCCTGTAGTCGAGCACCATGTCGAAAAGTCCGACCAGGGCGAGCAGGCGAACTAAAAAGCCGCTCAGCATAACGAAGGTTATGAACGCCATCGAGAAAAATGTCGGCCAGCGAAAATGCCGCGAGGCGTAAGAGTAAACGGACAGGCCCTGCAAAAGTCCGGCAAATGTCGAGAACATGACAAGGTTCAGCGACGCCTGATACAAGAAATCGAGGCTGCGGGTCGAGCCCCAGTAAAGGCCGACCAGCGAGAATCCGAATACATAGACGAACACCGGCGGAAGCCGCCATTCGACGAAAGGCGGAAGCGTCTTGACCTCGTGGCCGAGGCGGCGAAGCACTTTGCTGCCGAGGAAATAGTTGAGCGCCGTGTCCATCAGTCCCATGATGACGACGACCAGCGGCAGCAAAAGGCGCATCAGCGAGAGGTTTTGCGTCAGATTGTCCTGCACCTCTCCGATTTGCTCCTCGGACATGCCCATGCTCCTGTACATCTCGATCGTCTGGTCGAAAGAGCTTTCCATCACGTCGAACTGTGTGGAAAAAGGCTCGATGCCCGTCAGTGCGAAAAGGAGCGCGAACGCCGCGAGTTTTGCCGCCATCGAGGCGGCGATGCCGGTCGTCAGCGTCCGTACCGACGACCAATTGTTGCGAAAGCCGAGACCGAGCGCGATCCCGCCCGGCGCGAAAGCCAGCGCGAGCCGAAGCGAGACGGCCGGCTCGACCAGCGCCGCCGTCAGTACGCCCGCGACGAAGACGGCCATCAAGCCCCATTTCAGTCCGTGGCGCACGATCAGCACGAGGATCGGCAGCGGCCACATCAGCACCGCCACGGTGCCGAGCAGAGGGATATAGACGCCGATCAAGGCCATAAGGACGGTGATGGCGGCCAAGAGACCGCTTTCCGTCATGGAGGTTACGCGAGTAGCCATATATTCATCCTTCCGGACAGTTGCCGGATCTTTTTCCGTCATGCTGTGTCAGATGATGCTTGACGTAGTTCTTTACTACGACTTCGCATCATCTTCCTTGCCTGACGAAAAAATCTCTCGGCAATGCCATATTATACCAGAAAAAATCTCCGCATATTATAACGCCATTGTTCAGATTTTGTCGATAGACAAAATCTACCTCGAAAAAGCGTCCTCGGTATAGCAGAAAAAATAGTTGTTGTCGCTCATTCCTTCGTCATTTTTATTTTTTCCGGATAGCGGAGCGTGAAGGCCTCCGGCGGCAGCGCGGAAACTTCCGCGCCTCCCGCGAGGGCATAGGCGCGATAGGCGACTTCGGCGAGTTCCTCGACGTACGCCGCTTTCAGGAGCGCGTCGTCCAGAGAAGAGCCGACGGTCAGCGCGCCGTGGCGCGCGAGCAGCATCGCGTCGCCTGTGCGGAGCGGCGCGCGAACAGAGTCAGCCAGAGCCGCCGTTCCCTGCGGGGCGAACGGCGCCACGGGGATCGTTCCGCCCGCACAGCGGATATGCGCGGCTTCCAGCACGAGGCCGGGAACCGGACGCTCCAAAGCGGCAAAGACCAGCGCGAAAGGAGAATGGGTATGCGCGACCGCGTAAATATCTTCGCGCTCCTCATAAGCGGCGAGGTGCATCAGCGCCTCGCTGGAGGGCTTGCGCCCGTTGATCGACTCGACGACCTGCGCGTCGCGGTCCATTACGACGACGTCGTCCGGCTTCATCGTGCGCCGGTCGACGCCCGACGGCGTCACGCAGATAAGCCCCGTCGATTCGTCCCGCGCGCTGAAATTTCCGGACCGCCAGCGGCAAAGTCCCTGCGCTTCCGCCTCCTGCGCGCATTGTACAACGACGGTCTTGAGCGATTCCAGCATTCGCCCGCCTCCTTCCTATTAAAAACAGCTTAACTTTTGTATTATTCGCCATCGAAGGCCACAATTCCTTGTTAGAGTGATTAATCTCAGTTAAGATTTTTAATCTTTACTGAGATTTATGAGACGGCATTTGCGCCATAGGCGCAAATGTAGCCTGCGTAGCAGGCGTATCTCGCGTGCCCTGCGGGTATCGGTCAAAATTTTATATAAATTTTGGTCGAAGATGAGTATGAAAAGAGCCGTCACATCGATGACGGCTCCTATACTAAATTTCATTTGCGGTAAGATTCATTCCGGCTTCTTGATTACCGTTTCCCCGCCCATATACGGAACGAGAGCCTTCGGGATGACGACGGAGCCGTCCTCCTGCTGGTAGTTCTCGAGGATCGCGGCTACGGTGCGGCCGACCGCGAGGCCGGAGCCGTTCAGCGTGTGGCAGAATTCCGGCTTGTCTTTCGGCGTGCGGCGGAATTTGATATTCGCGCGGCGCGCTTGGAAGTCAAGGCAATTCGAGCAGGACGAGATTTCGCGGTAACGGTTCTGGCTTGGGAACCAGACCTCGATATCGTAGGTCTTCGCCGACGTGAAGCCCATGTCGCCGGTGCAAAGCGTCACCACATGATAGGGGAGTTCAAGCAGGCGCAGGACTTCTTCGGCGTTGTCCACCATCTGCTCCAAAGCCGCCCAGGAGTTCTCCGGCTTCTCGAACATGATCAGCTCGACTTTGTTGAACTGATGCTGACGAATCAGCCCGCGGGTGTCGCGGCCTGCGCTGCCCGCCTCGGCGCGGAAGCTCGCCGTGTAAACCGTGAAATGCTCGGGCAGTTTCGCGCCGTCGAGGATCTCTTCGCGATGGAAATTCGTCGCAGGCACTTCCGCCGTCGGCACAAGGTAAGAATCCAGACCTTCGAGTTTGAACATGTCCTCGGCAAATTTCGGGAGCTGCCCCGTGCCGATCATGCTGTCTTTGCTGACGATATAAGGCGCGAGCATTTCCGTATAGCCCTGCTTCGCGTGCAGGTCCATCATGAAATTGATGCAGGCGCGTTCGAGGCGCGCTCCCAGCCCGACGTAGAACGTGAACCGCGCGCCGGAGACTTTTGCCGCGCGTTCCGCGTCGAGGATTCCGAGACCTTCGCCGACGTCCCAATGCGCTTTCGGCTCAAAATCGAATTTGCGCGGCTCGCCCCATTTGCGGATCTCTGGATTTTCCGTGTCGTCTTTGCCGAGAGGAACGTCCTCTTTCGGCATGTTCGGAATGCGGAGCAGGATCTCGCGGAGTTTTTCCTCCGTCTCTTTCAGCTCGCCGTCCAGCGCGGAAATCTTGTCGCCGACTTCGCGCATTTCTTTTACGAGAGCGTCGGCGTTCTCGCCGTTCTTCTTCATTACGCTGATTTCTTTCGACGCCGCGTTGCGCTTCCCTTTCAGCGCCTCGACTTCGCCGAGGATATCGCGGCGGCGCTTCTCCAAATCGGAAAAATCGTCCAGCTTCATCGGATTGCAGCGGCGTTCCAGCATCGCCTGCACTTCGTCCAAATGGTCGCGTACAAATTTCATGTCAAGCATAGCAAAAGCCCCCCGTAGATACGAATTATCCACCTAATTATATAGGTATGCTCCTGTACTGTCAAACAGGGACTCGGTGGCGCATTCTTAGTAGATGTAGTATAATAGCTATAGTTCAAATAAAAAATGTAAGGAAGCAATGAATAAGTCAATTTATGGCCTTGCCGAGGAATTTTTTCGGCAGGCAAGGAAAAGGGCTCGAAGTCGTAGCCGAGGAGCTACGTCGAGAGCACTTTGACGCAGCATGACGGAAAAAGGACCGGCAAGGGCGTGAAGGGACTTGTTCAGTGCTTCCTTTGAGGAGTTTGCTGTTTGAAGAACAACACCTTGGAGATTGTAGGCTGACCGGGAGGTTTGCGCCATACAGTCCCGCACAAGCCTCCCGACGTTGCCGATAACAATCGTAGGGAGGAAAAACAATGAATAACAATAATTATCGTATCCGTTTGGAGAAAAAAGAAGAATATCGCGAGGTCGAGAATCTCGTCCGTGAAGCGTTCTGGAACGTTTACCGTCCGGGCTGCCTGGAGCATTACGTCCTGCATCAGCTGCGAAAGGACCCGGCGTTCGTTTCGGAGCTTGATTTCGTCATGGAAAAAGACGGGCGGCTGATTGGGCAGAATATGTTCATGCGGGCGACCATCAAGGCCGACGACGGCCACGACGTTCCGATCATGGCCATGGGGCCGATCTGTATTTGTCCCGAGCTCAAGCGGAAGGGGTTCGGCAAGATCTTGCTGGACTTTTCTCTGGAAAAGGCTGCAGCGCTCGGCTGCGGAGCCCTGTGCTTCGAGGGGAATATTGATTTTTACGGGAAAAGCGGCTTTTCCTATGCCAGTTCGTATGGAATCCGCTATCACGGATTGCCCGAAGGGGAGGACGCGTCTTTCTTCCTGTGCAAGGAACTGATTCCGGGGTATCTGGAAGGGATCACCGGAGAATACGCGCCGCCGCAGGGTTATTTCGTAAACGAAGCCGACGCGGAGGAATTTGACAAGACGTTCCCGCACAAAGAAAAACTGGTGCTTCCGGGACAACTTTTCTAAACAAAAGAGGAGCAACGTACCTGTCCGGCGCGTTGCTCCGTTTTTGCGTCTGAAATTTTTTGAAGTATGATTTTCATACTTCAAAAAATTTTTGTTGTGTAAAAAACCGCCGCGCGATGGACGCGCGGCGGTTGCTTTTTGCGTTATAAACTATTCAGTTTGCGGGGGACAGCGTCGGGGTCGAAGTTCCGAGTCGGGTGTCCATTTCGCTGCGGCCTCTGAATACGCCGCCGTCGGCGATGTTCAGGCTGCGGACGCGAACGTCTCCGACGAGCTGGCCCGTGGAATGGATGCTGAGATTTCCGTCGCAGTCCACGTTGCCCGTGACCGTTCCGGCGACGGTCAGGCTGCCCGCTTTGATGTCGCCCTGTACGACGCCGCTTTCGCCGATGACTGCGTCGCCGGTAATGGAAACGCCGCCGTCAATGTGCCCGTCGATACGGATATTGCCCGAGCCGTTGACATTCCCTGTGATGGTCGTGTTCCGACCGATAATGGTCTCAATGTCTCCCGCGGGATTGTCGATATGTTTCTTCACGCTGCCAAACATCGCTTGCGCCTCTTTTCTCCAATGGATATTATTCGCCGCCGAGATACATGATCGGATTGACGATCTCACCGTTTACATGTACTTCATAATGAACGTGCGGGCCGGTGGAAAAACCGGTGCTGCCCATGTAAGCGATGATCTGTCCCTTCTGTACCGTCTCGCCGACGGAGACCGCGACGGCTTCCGCATGCCCGTAGCGCGTCCAGATGCCGTTGCCGTGGTCGATGTCCACCATGTTGCCGTAGCCGCCGGAATTCCAGCCCGCAGCCGTAACCGTGCCGCTGGCTGCCGCGATAATGGGTACGCCATAGTCGTTGGCGATGTCGATGCCCGGGTGGAAGTCCGAGCCGCCCCAACGAAGTCCGTAAGGCGAGCTGACTTCGCCGCTTGCAGGCCAGAGCGACGGCAGATAAGCCGAAAGCTGATTCTGGTAGCCAATGATGCGCTGCTGCTCATGGAGCGCTTCGCGGACGCGCTCCAAATTGGCGCGGCTTGTCTCGAGACGCTGGCGAATATTGTCAAGCGCCTTGTCGACGTGACGCGCGTTCGGTTCGATCCAGGGACCGCCCTGTCCGTCAAAGCCCGGCTGCGGCATCGGCTGTCCGTCGAACCCCGGTTGAGGCGACGGCTGTCCGTCTGCAGGCTGTTGCTCCGGCGCAGGCTGCGGATTTTCCACAGGCTCGGCGCCCGCCATTTGGCGAAGCTCGCGCTCGATCTCGCTGACCTTTTCCATTTCATCCTGCAGCTCGTTGGCTTTTTTTGCCAGCTTGGAAAGCTGTTCCTGCTGCTCCTTGTTTACAGTGCGAAGGTCATGAAGCTCCTGCTGATCGCTGATCGCGTTAAAACTGCTGTAAACCGAATAGCCAAAGGAACCGACGAAAAGAACCGCAGCGGCTGTGCAGGAAATCGCTGCGCATTTGAGAAGATGCTTCGGAAGGCGAATGCTGTGCATCTTTTCGCCTTTATCGGGAATGATCTTGATCACATATTCCCGATGCGCATCCGACGAAGAGTTGTTATTCAAGATAACGCCCCCAATAACCAATAACGAACCAAATTACGAATAAAAAATACAAAAAGAAATTTTCGGAGAGTGCTCTTATTATATCACAAAGGG
>JAFZRW010000034.1 GCA_017619685.1 Schwartzia sp. (in: firmicutes) | reverse complement strand
GACATAGCCCATATTGCGGGCGTTCAGGATTGCCTCGGTCGCGCCGACGAAAAGGATTCCGCCCGGTTTCAGAGAGGCGAAGAAATTTCTGTAGAGCTTATCTTTCGCTTCCTCGGTGAAATAAATAACGACATTACGGCAGAGAATAAGGTCAAAGTTCTTTTCAAACGGATCTTTGAGCAGATTGTGCCGTTTGAATTCAACGCACTGCTTGATCTCGTCTTTGATCGCGAATCTGCCGTCGGACGTCTTGGTGAAATATTTTTCTTTACGCTTCGGGTCGAGAGCCTTTAGCTCGTTGTCGGTGTAAATGCCGGCTTTGGCTTTTGCGATGATTTCGATGTCCAGATCGGTGGCGAGAAGGCGATGCTTTTTGCCAGGCGTCAAGTCCTTTAGAATCATCGTGAGGGAATATACCTCCGCGCCGATGGAGCAGCCTGCGCTCCAGATATTGAGCGTCGGCGAACGCTTCAAAAGCTCGGGGATGACTTCCGTTTCCAGCTTGCCAAATTTGTCCGGCGTACGGAAGAACTCAGATACGTTGATGGTCAGGTACTCAATGAACGCCGCAAATTCTTCCTTGTCCTTTGCTACATGGTCGAAAAACGCAACGAAGGAATCGAACCCGCCGCGCGTTACAAGATTGCTGATCCGGCGCTTCATTTGCGCTTCTTTATATAAGTCCAGGTCGATTTCCGTTTTTGCCTTGAGTTTTTTCTTAAATTCCGCCCAATCTTTTTCGTCCATCATTTGCAATCTCTCCTTTGGGGACAGGATGTGGAATACACCTACTTTAGTATTTTCTACCCAAAATGAAAAAATCCTCTTTTCGGTGCAAAATTTTTTTATCGTTAAATCACGTTATTTTACAAAATGGCTGAAACTTCCAATCGTCATAGAAGGAAACGCTTCGTGCAGCGCGTGGAGGAACGATTGCGCGCCAAGCGGTTTTTTATTTTCCGGCGGCATAGTTTTGAGAAAAAAGTCCGGGTCGAGATTCAAATTTCGAATTTGGATCATTTGTACAGATTGCTCGCGGAAAAATTCCTTCCAGGCGGCAAGTTCTTCCGGGCGGTCGTTGAATCCGGGGAAATACAACAGATTCAGCGAAACGTAAACGCCGTGTTCCAGCGCGTAGCGTATCGACGCTTTAACGTTCTCCAACGGATAACCCGCGCGATAATATGCTTGATAGCTTTCGTTTCTTGCGCTGATAATGCTGACGCGCATCGTGTCGAGCCCCGCATCGACGATTTTTTTTATGCCGTCGGTAAAACCGGCGTTCGTATTGATGTTGATCTGCCCGCGATTCGTTTTTGCACGAGTGGCGCGAATGCTTTCCGCGATGACGTCTGCCGCCAGGGACGGCTCGCCCTCGCAGCCTTGTCCAAAACTGATGATGGCGTCCGGCGCTTCCGACAGATGATAGACGGAGAGCTCTGTTACTTCGTCCACGGTCGGACGGAAAGAGATACGGCTTTGCGGCGACGGACAGCACTCGGCGGGCTGGAGCGAGATGCAGCCGAGACAGTTGGCGTTGCAGACGGGGGAGACTGGAATCCCGGCTTCCCAGCGATGGTAAAAAAGATTTTGCGCCGTGCAGCAATGCCATTCCAGCGAGCAGTGCGCCAAATGGGCGACCAGGCGGTTGTCCGGAAATCTTTTCTTCAATTCGCGGACGTGGCGCTTCAAAGCGCGGGTATTGTATTTGAGCGGATCCCATTTGTCGTTCTTGTCGGTATAAAGGGCCGCCGCGTATAAGCTCCCCTTGCGGAGCGCCACCGCCGTATAACCGAAAAGAGGGAGCATCGACGCATCGTTCTCTTTTTTGAACGCGGGAAGGAACAGGCGCGTATAACCTGCGGGCAAAACGGCTGACACCGCACGTCCCGGCAGCGTCGTCAGATTTCCTTTTTTATCGTAGCCGACGGCGCGCCGTTCAGGCAAGAACATCAAATCCGCCGCGTCGGGCAGGGGAATCAACATATCCTCCGTCAGGCGGACGACCTCGTTGCCAAGACGCGCCGCGCCTGCCATGCCCGCCGCGAAGAAAATCTCTCCGTTTTCGTCCGCGTAAAGCGCTGTGATTTTAGCCATCGATCGTCCTCGACCTTTCCGTTTGCTCTGGGTTTCCGTCAGATTCGTTTGGTTCGTTCGATTTATTTTGTGCGTTTTGTTCCTCTTCGTTTTTCGGCGGTTTTGTCTTTTTTACTTTTTTCGGATTGTATTTGTTCATCGCAAGGTCGATTCCTTCCGTTATTACGCACTCGACGGCGGGCAAGAGATAGTCGATGACCTCGCGGATCTTTTGTGCGTCTTCGGCGGAAAACGGCGAAAGCACATGTCGGATCACCTGTTCGTGTTCGTGGGCGGGGTGACCGACGCCAATCCGTACGCGTGGGAAATTCTCGTCCTTCACGTGATAGAGGATCGATTTCATGCCGTTGTGCCCGCCTGCGCTGCCTTTTTTTCGCAGGCGGATCGTACCGACAGGCAAATCCATATCGTCATGCGCGACAATCAAGTCGCTTGCGTCGAGCTTATACCACGAAAGCAACGGCCCGACGGCGCGTCCGCTCTCATTCATATACGTCAGCGGTTTTACGAGTAAAATCTTTTCCGCGCCGATTCGGGCCTCGGCTACCAGGGCGTCCTGTTTCGTGCGCCAAGCCGTCGCGTTCCATCGTGCCGCCAGCGCGTCCGCCAGCATAAACCCGACGTTGTGCCTCGTCGCCGCATATTCCGCGCCCGGATTTCCGAGCCCGGCAATCATCTTCATAACTTCAACCTCCCGTAGCTATTGTAACATAAGAACGGGTATTGCCCAAATGAAAAAATCCGCCGACGTCTGCCGACGGATTTTGCTGGTTTTTTAAGCGTTGCCCACAGGGTCGCCGATAAGGAACAGATAAGCAAGTACCACGATGCCAAGGGCGATGCGGTACCAGCCGAACGCCTTGAAATCATTCTTCTTGATATAGCGGAGCAACAGCTTGATCGAGATAACGGAAACGATAAAAGCGGTCGCCATACCGATAATCAGGATCAGGATTTCACCGCCGGTGTAGTGCCAGCCGAACTTCAGCAGTTTCAAAAGGCTTGCGCCAAACATGATCGGAATTGCAAGGAAAAACGTGAATTCCGTTGCGACAAAGCGGGACGTGCCGAATAAAATACCGCCGAGAATCGTCGAGCCGGAGCGGGATGTTCCCGGAACCAGCGCGAGCACTTGAAAGAAGCCGATAATCAGCGCCGTTTTGTAGTCGAGCTGGTCCAGGCTTTTTATTCGAGGAGTGCGTTTTGCATTCGTGTTTTCTACAACGATAAACAAGATGCCGTAAATGATCAGCGTCGAAGCTACGACAAGCGCGGTCATGAAATGTTGTTCCATGTATTTATTGAACGCGAGTCCGATGACGCCCGCCGGAACGCAGGCGACGATAACTTTTTTCCAGAGGGTGACAGTTTCCCGTTTTTCCGCGCGCGTCTTCCAGGAAGAAAAAGGATTCAACCGGTCATAATTCAGCACGACGACGGCGAGGATAGCGCCGAGCTGGATTACGACGAGAAACATATCCATAAATGATTTGGAAACGTCCAGTTTGATGAATTCGTCCACGAGGATCATATGACCGGTGCTGCTGATTGGGAGCCATTCGGTGATTCCCTCGACGATGCCCAGTATAAGCGCTTTGATAAGTTCAATGAAATTTACGTCCAAAATCGAGACCTCCTAATTTTTACCGACTCATTATAAAAGGTCTTTTGAAAAGATTCAATAGGATGCGCCATTTTTCCTTGACTTATTCAGTGGTTTCTATAAAATATAAACGTGCAAAAAGGAGTGTGAGGGAATGGCACTGTCTTTTACGAAATGGCAAGGGTGCGGCAACGATTTTGTATTGGTTGACGCGAAGACGACAGGTCTGCCGAAAGATGCGGCGGAACTTTCAAAGCGTGTTTGCGATCGTCATTACGGTATCGGCGCAGACGGGCTTATTTTCGTTTTGCCGTCGGATAAAGCGGATTTTCGTATGCGGATCTTCAATGCGGACGGCAGCGAGGCGGAAATGTGCGGCAACGGGATCCGTTGTTTTGCGCGGCTTGTATATGACGCCGGAATGACGGATAAAGAATGTTTTACGGTAGAAACGGGCGCCGGAATCTTGAGGCCGCGCGTTATAAAAGATGGGAATAAAGTTGCCGGCATTGAAGTCGACATGGGGGAGCCTGTATTGGAAGCAAAGCAGATCCCCGTGGAAGGTTTTGGTGAAAAGCGCGTAGTCGCGGAAGATATCGAAGTGCTCGGCAAAAAATATAAGGCGACCTGCGTTTCCATGGGAAATCCGCATTGCGTCGTTTTTGTCGGCGATGTGAACGATGTGGAAATGGATAGGGTAGGTCCGGCTTTCGAGAGGCATACATGGTTTCCTCGGAGAACGAATACGGAGTTTGTCGTCATTCGCGATCGCACGCACCTTCGTATGCGCGTTTGGGAACGCGGCGCCGCTGTGACGCTTGCCTGCGGAACGGGCGCATGCGCGTCTCTTGTGGCGGCCGTGCTGAACGGACGCACAGACCGAAAAGCGGAGGTGGAGCTTGACGGCGGACGGCTCATGATCGAATGGAAAGATGACAATCATATTTATATGACTGGTCCGGCAGAAAAAATCTTTTCCGGCGTCTTTGAGGAGGAAGAACATTGTTGAGAAGTATGACCGGATTTGGGACAGGACTGTCCGAGACGGATGATTATCGCGTTGCGATCGAGATCAAGGCAGTCAATCAGCGGTATCTGGATTTTGATATTCGCGCGCCGCATGTACTTGATTCACTCGTGGAAACAATAAAAGCGAAAGTTAAGGAATGTGTGTCGCGAGGGAAATTGACGATCTCGGTACAGTTTTTGGACAAACGCGAGCATGTCCGTGAGATACGGCTTGACAAACCGCTGGCGATTGCGTACCATAAGGCTTTGAACGAGATGAGCGACCTTTTGCATTTGCCTCGGCCCGATAAAGTGCAGATTATTTCCTCCTATCCTGGCGTCTTGACTGCGGTGGAGGCGAAGGACGCCCTTGAAGGCGCAGACGCCGTGCTGCTTTCCACACTCGAACAAGCATTGCGGCAGTTTATCGAGATGCGCGAAAAAGAAGGCGATAATCTCAAAAAAGATTTCTTGAAACGACTGGATCTTCTTTCGGGATACGTCGACGAAGTCGCAGCGCTGGGGCCGGAAATCGTAAAGCAGTATCGCGAACGGCTGGAGGCTACTGTCAAGGAAGCGCTTGCAGGCGCCGAAATCGACGAGGCGCGGATTATCCAGGAAACGGCTATTTATTCGGACCGCGTGAACTTTACGGAAGAAATTGTGCGTTTACGGAGCCATTTCGAACAATTTCGGACGATCATGGCAAACCCGGACGCTCCCGTCGGGCGAAAGCTCGATTTCCTGATCCAGGAAATGAACCGCGAGGTCAATACGACCGCATCGAAAGCGAACAATATCCGCGCGGCGCAAATCGCAGTGGATATGAAAAGCGAAATCGAGAAGCTGCGCGAGCAAGTACAGAATATAGAATAGAGGAATAACGTCATGGAAATGAAATTCATCAATATCGGTTTCGGCAACGTCGTATCGGCGCACAGGCTCATTTCCATCGTTGCGCCGGAATCTGCTCCGATCAAGCGGATCGTGCAGGAGGCGCGGGACGCGGGAAATCTGATAGACGCCACTTACGGACGACGCACGAGGTCTGTGCTGATAGCGGACAGCGGTCATGTGATCCTGTCGGCGGTGCAGCCGGAAACGATCGTGGGACGCATCGCAGGAAAAGAAGAATCTGCGTCGCGTACGGAGGAAGACGAGGCATGAAAAAGGGCTGCCTGATTGTAGTGTCCGGACCATCGGGGGCAGGAAAGGGAACCGTTTGCGGCGCTTTCTTGCGTGCGCACCCCGAAGTTTCCTATTCGATTTCGGCGACTACGCGCGCGCCGCGCGAAAAGGAAACGGACGGCGTAGAATATTATTTCCTTGAACGAAGCGAATTTGAACGAATGATTCGGGACGGGGAGCTTTTGGAGTGGGCGGAGGTTTACGGCAATTATTACGGGACGCCGCTGAAGAAAATCGAGGAGCGTCTTTCGCAGGGGATGGATATCCTGCTGGAGATTGACACACAGGGCGCTCTGAACGTAATGAAACGCTTCCCCGACGGCGTGTTCGTCTTTATCTTGCCGCCGTCTCTTTCAGAACTTGAAAAGAGGCTTCGAGGGCGCGGAACCGACGCGGACGAAGTCATAGCGCGTCGTCTGTCGGCAGCGGCGGGGGAGATCGCCGTTGCAAAAGAATATACATACGCGGTGGTAAACGATTCGGTAGAAGACGTCGTCCAGACGCTATCGGCAATCGTGGCCGCGGAACACGCGCGCAC
Source organism: Schwartzia sp. (in: firmicutes) (assembly GCA_017619685.1). Lineage (GTDB taxonomy): Bacteria > Bacillota > Negativicutes > Selenomonadales > Selenomonadaceae > RUG12372. The sequence goes on along the minus strand of JAFZRW010000034.1, from coordinate 131 downwards.
AAGCAATAATCTTGATACGATTGACGCAATCATAAATAACCAAAGCGGATTATCCGACGGAAAGGAAGCGTGAGAAATATGCAGCAAATGGACATCGTACATCCGGCCATGAAAGAGCTTTTGACGAAGGT
>JAFZRW010000033.1 GCA_017619685.1 Schwartzia sp. (in: firmicutes) | reverse complement strand
TCGGCTCGTATTTGCTGATCCGAAAAACAAGGCGGCGCGAAATCTTTGTGCGGACGCGCTGGAGCAGCTCGGCTACCAGGCGGAGTCAGGCCCATGGCGCAATTGCTACCTGATGGCGGCATTGGAGCTTCGGGAAGGAAACCAGATGTCGGCCATCAACCATTCCTTCGGCGGCGACTTGATGATAAACCTGACGCCGGAAATGGTCTTCGACTTCATGGGAATCCGTCTCGACCGCGAATCGCTGAAGGACGAAAGCTTCACCGTCCTTTTCGAGCTGCCGGACACGAAAGAATTCTACACGCTCTATGTACGCTATGGCGCACTTCTTCACGCCAAGGAAAAGAAAGACGCCGACATCACGGTGAAATGCCCGTCGAAGACGCTGCTCCTGCTTGCCTCCGGCAACGGGGAAAAATTCAAGCAGATGGCGGAAATTACCGGCGACGCGGCAAAGTTTGAAAAGATCCTTGTTGCGCTGCACAGGTTTAAAGGCGGCGCCGTAGGGGGCTTCAATATCATCGAACCGTAAAACTTGCGACAAAAATCTCCCCGTTTATGGGGAGATTTTTTGTTGTAAGTCCCTTTTTCTGCTATAATAAAAAAGATTTAACTACGAGACATGCACTTCTTCCGAGGGGGAGTTTATTTTGCCGAAGTTCTTTATTCGCCGTCCGATTTTCGCCATCGTCATCGCGATCGCGATGGTCATCATCGGCGTCCTGGCGGCGATCTCATTGCCTGTGGCCCAGTACCCGCGCATATCGCCGCCGACGGTCAGCGTCTCGGCCAGCTATGTCGGCGCAAACGCCGCCGTGGTGAACGAGACGGTGGCGCAGGTCATCGAGCAGCAGGTCAACGGCACAGAGGGTATGGACTATATGTCCTCGAACTCCGACGACACGGGACGCTACCGTCTGTCCGTGGTCTTCGGCCTCGATTCCGACGCGGACATGGACACGGTCAAGACGCAGAACAACGTTTCCATCGCGTCCCACAGCCTGCCCAACGAGGTCACGGCTTTCGGCGTGACGACGAAGAAAGCGTCGCCGGACATGGCGCTGGCCGGGTCCCTCTACTCGCCGCACGGCACGTATTCGCGGCAGTTCATGAAGAACTACGCTGACATTTACATCATCGACAAGATCAAGCGCGTGCCGGGCGTCGGCGATATCAGCATCTTCGGCCCGGATTACGCGATGCGTCTCTGGCTGAACCCGGACAAGATGGCGGAACTGGGGATCTCCATCTCCGACGTGACCAGCGCGATCAAGAGCCAGAACGTGCAGGCGCCGGCGGGCACCATCGGCATGCAGCCCGCGCCGGAATCGCTGGAAAAGCAGTACACGGGCCGCGTGGCGGGTCGCCTCGTGACGGACGAGGATTTCAGCAATATCATCGTGCGCTCCGGCGCGAACGGTTCCTTCGTCCGCATGAAGGACATCGCGCGCATCGAAACGGGCGCCCGGCGCGTCGCCGTCGAAGCGATGACCAACGGCAATGTCGGCATCGGCTTCGGAATCCAGCTTACCAGCGACGCCAACGCGATGGATACGGTGCGCGGCGTGCAGGAAGTCATCCGTGAGGCGGAGAAAGACTTCCCCCCCGACCTGAAATACATGGAGATCGTCGACAGCACGAAATACATTCGCGCGTCGATCCATGAAGTCGCGGAGACCTTCATCGAGGCGCTGATCCTCGTCACATTGATCCTGTATCTGTTCCTGCAAAACTGGCGCGCGACGCTGGTCCCGGCGCTGGCGATCCCCGTGTCGCTGATCGCGACCTTCGGCGCCTTCGTCTTGCTCGATTTCTCCATCAACACGCTGACGCTCTTCGCGATGGTGCTGGCCATCGGCCTCGTCGTCGACGACGCCATCGTCGTCATCGAGAACGTCGAGCGAAATATGGTGGAAAAGGACCTGCCCGCGGATAAAGCGACGGAAATCGCCATGGACGAGGTGCAGGGGCCGGTCATCGCGACAACCTTCGTGCTTGCGGCCGTCTTTATCCCCGTCGCGTTCCTCGGCGGCATGATGGGCGTGCTGTACAAGCAATTCGCACTGACAATCACGATTGCTGTAGCGTTCTCGACCTTCGTGGCGCTGACGCTTTCTCCGGCGCTCTGCGCGTTGCTCCTGAAGCCGCATGAGATGGGAGCTGAGGGCAGCTTCTTCGCGGGATTTTTCGAGAAATTCAACGACTGGTTCGAGCGGACGACGGGCCGCTATGTAGGAAAAGTTCGCTGGCTGATTTCAAGGCTTCGGCTGGCGGCGGTGGCGCTCCTTGTCGTCACCGTGCTGATGGGCCTGCTCTATAAGTTCGTGCCTTCCACGTTTATCCCGCAGGAAGATCAGGGCTTCTACATCGTGTCCATCACGCTTCCCGAGGGTACCTCGCTGAATCGCACGCTGGAAACGACCACGCGGCTCGCGGCGCAGCTCAAGGAAACGCCCGGCGTCGAGAACGTCATGAACATCACCGGCCTCGATATTCTGTCCAACGGCGCGAAGCCGAATACGGGGACCATGTTCGTCGGAATGAACGAATGGTCGGAGCGCACCGGCATGGAGACGTCACTCAACGCCGCCATCGGCAGGACTTTCGGGCTCGGGCGTTCTGTGACGCCGGAGGCGTTCGTCATCGCGTTCAACCCGCCGTCGCTTCCAGGCCTCGGCGTTGTCGGCGGCTTCAACATGCAGCTTCTCGATATGTCCGGCCATACCGATACGGAGCTGGACGAGATCACGAAGCGCGTCGTCGCGGCGGCGAACCAAAGGCCGGAGCTTCAGGGCGTCTACTCGACCTATTCGATCAATTCTCCAATCTGCGATTTCACCATCGACCGCGAAAAAGTCATGAACCTTGGCGTGAATCTCGCGGATGTGTTCGCGGCGCTGCAGGTCAATTTCGGCGGTTACGAGGTCAACGACTTTAACCGGTTCGGCCGCACCTACAAGGTCGTGTTGCAGTCCGATACGGCATACCGCAACGAGGCGGAAGCCGCGAAATTCGTCTTCGTGAAATCAAGTACGGGAACGCTGGTGCCGCTCGATACTTTGCTCGTACCGCGCATGGACACCGGCGCACCGATCATCTCGCGCTTCAACTCCGCGCGCAGTATCACGATCCAGGGCAACGAGGCGCCGGGCTACAGTTCCGGACAGGCTATGGCGGCACTGGAGGAAGTCGTGCGGACGAACGCGCCGGCGGGCTTCAATATCGACTGGGGCGGCCAGAGCCGCGAGGAAAAGAAGGCCGGCTCCAAGGCGTTGCAGGTTCTCGCGCTGGCTCTCGTCTTCTCGTTCCTCGCCCTCGCCGCGCTTTATGAGAGCTGGAGCGTGCCTCTTGCCATCCTGGCGACGGTGCCCACGGGTATCTTCGGCGCGCTGGCCTCGGAATTCATATTCGGGCAGCAAAACAGTATCTATATGCAGATCGGCGTCATCATGGTCATCGGCCTCGTGGCAAAGAACGCGATCCTGATCGTCGAGTTCGCCAAGGATCGTGTCGATAACGGCGGCGATCCGGTGGATGCGGCGCTGGAGGCGGCGCGGCTCCGACTGCGCCCGATCATGATGACAGCCATGACCACGGTCATCGGCTGCGTGCCGCTGGCCATCGCCACCGGCGCAGGCGCGGGCGCGCGCAACAACATGGGCATCGCCGTCGTCGGCGGCATGACTTTCGCCACCGTGCTCGGCATTTTCCTGATCCCGGTGTTCTATGTCATCGTCGCGAAACTGGCGGCGGCGATCACGGGCGAAAAGGCAAAGAACGTATAAAACATCTTCGGTCATTTTCGGCAGATATTGTACTCGATGCAGTATCTGCTTTTTCTTTTAAGGTGAATTAACTCTTATATGTATACAATATTTCTTTGCCGTTCCCCTTGTTTCTCCTATGTCGTTTGCGTTATACTATGCACTGTCAAATTGGTATAGGAGAGACTCCAATGCGGGGGTAAGAAGGGCGGCCCCGTATGTGGGACTTCCCCCGAATGAAAAGGAGTTGTTTTCAATGGCAAAGGAAAACATGAAGAAGTATGTAGAGGACGTTCTCGAACTCATCAAGAAGAAAGATTGGAACCAGCCGGAGTTCATGAACACGGCGAAGGAAGTCCTGTATTCGATTATCCCGGTGCTCGAAGGGCATCCGGAATATAAGGAGAACAAACTGTTGGAGCGCTTCATTGAGCCGGAGCGCATCGTGATCTTCCGCGTGCCCTGGGCCGACGACAAAGGCCAGCTTCAGGTGAACCGCGGCTTCCGCGTGCAGATGTCCAGCGCCATCGGCCCGTACAAAGGCGGCCTGCGCTTCCATCCGAGCGTCAACCTTTCGATCATGAAATTCCTCGCGATGGAGCAGGTGCTGAAGAACGCGCTGTCTGGTCTGCCCATCGGCGGCGGCAAGGGCGGCTCCGACTTCGACCCGAAGGGTAAGTCCGACGGCGAAGTCATGCGTTTCTGCCAGAGTTTCATGACGGAGCTTTATCGTCATATCGGCGCGGACATCGACGTGCCGGCGGGCGATATCGGCGTTGGTGGCCGTGAGATCGGCTATCTGTACGGCCAGTACAAGCGCATCACGAAACTCTATGAGGGCGTCCTGACGGGCAAGGGCCTGACCTTCGGCGGCAGTCTCGCGCGCACCGAGGCGACTGGCTACGGCCTCCTCTATTTCACCAAGGAAATGCTCGAAGACGCGGGCATCGACATCAAGGGCAAGACAGTTATCGTGTCCGGCGCCGGCAACGTGGCGACCTATGCGATCGAGAAGGCGCAGCAGATGGGCGCGAAGGTCGTCACCTGCTCCGACTCCAACGGCTACGTTTACGACCCGGACGGAATCGACCTCGCGCTTGTGAAGGACATCAAGGAAGTCCGCCGCGCGCGTATCAGCGAGTACGTCAAGAAGCGCAAGAAGGCAAAATACTTCGAGGATAAGAATGGCTCGAAGGGCGTCTGGACGGTCAAGGCAGATATTGCTCTTCCGTGCGCGACGCAGAACGAGCTGGATCTCAACAGCGCGAAGACGTTGGTCAAGAACGGCGTCAAGGCTGTGGCCGAAGGCGCGAACATGCCGACCACTTTGGACGCCATCGAATTCCTGCAGAAGAAGGGCGTGCTCTTCGGCCCGGCGAAAGCCTCGAATGTCGGCGGCGTGTCCGTCTCCGCCCTCGAGATGAGCCAGAACTCCGAGCGTTTGCACTGGACCTTCGAGGAAGTCGACGAGCGGCTGAAAGGCATCATGCACGGCAGCTACACCCAGGCGAAGGAAGCCGCCGAGCGCTATGGCGTCAAGGGCAATCTCCTTGCCGGCGCGAACCTCGCGGGCTTTGAGAAAGTCGCCAACGCCATGCAGGCGCAGGGTTGGGTCTGATACATACAAACAAAGGGGTTGTCGCAAGAAGAAATTTTTCTTCTTGTGGCAACCCCTTTTCTGCCTTGGCTATCCTATCATTCCCAATGCGACGCCTAGGACGCCGGAAGCGAGCAGTATGTGGATTACGTTGGTTTTCTTGTGCGCTGCGGCGAGGGCCAGCGCGAGAATCAGCGCGCTCTTGGAATCGAAGGCTTCCCGCATGACGGCGAGATCTCTCGGGAACCGTTCCATGTTGAACAGGGAAAGCGCCACGAAAGAAATCCCGGCCGCGCAAATCAATGCGACGACGGCGGGGCGCAGGCCGTTCAAGATGCCCTGGATCGCGCCGATATTACCGTAGCGGAAGAAAAGCCGCGCGACTAAGATACAGAGTATGAACGACGGCGTGGCGAAGCCGAGCGTCGCGGAAATCGAGCCGGGAAGTCCCGCGACTTTCATGCCCGCGAAAGTGGCCGCGTTGATTCCGATGGGGCCGGGCGTCATCTGCGAGATAGTGAAGATGTCGATGAACTCGGAGAGCGTCAGCCAATGGTATGTATCGACGACGGCGGCCTGAATCAGCGGCATGGAGGCGTAGCCGCCGCCCACGCAGAACAGCCCGATTTTCGCGAACTCCCAATACAGCAAGAGACAAAGCATTTTCCCGACGCCTCCTTACTTCGTTTCCGCCCGCTGCAGGAACAGGAACCCAGCGAGGGCGTCGACCACGATCAAGATCATTAAGTTTACGCCGAAAAAGAAGTTGGCGATAAACGTGGCGATGAGGATAAACAGCGGAATCGTCCAGCCGCCTTTGCACTGTTTCTGCACGAGATCGACGGCGACGTTGACGATCAGCGCCGTCGCGCCGCACTGCATGCCTTTCAGTGCGAGACGCACGATCGGCGACGTCGCAAAGGCTTCGTAGGCCTGCGCGATGATCGAGAGCGTGATGAGCGGCGGCAGGATTGTCGCAGAAAGCGCGGTCAGCGCGCCAGGAATGCCAGCCATGCGGTAGCCGAGCAGGATCGCCGAGTTCACTGCGACGATGCCGGGCATGGATTGGGCGATGGCCACGAGGTCGAGGGTTTCCTTGTCTTCCAGCCAGCCGTATTCGTCCACGTATTTCGCTTTCAAAAGGGGGATGATGACGAAGCCGCCTCCTACGGTGAACGCGCTGATAAGAAAAGTCGAGCAAAACAGAGCGCGGTAAAAATGCCTGCCGCGCTCTGGGCGTTTCATGTCTTCCATACAGAACTCCTTCAAATAGATTTTTCTCTAAAGTATACGGTGTGAGGCGAAAATTCGCAAGCGCGCTTTGCGGGAAACAAACTTAGCGGCTTTACAAAAACGCGTTTCTTCCTTATACTATGAACGGGTGTGTTTTTCTTGCCAGGTTTTGCAATGGGGTGAACAGAATGAATATTGAGCAAATGCTGAACGATTTGAATAACTTCGTCTGGGGACCGATCATGTTGGCGCTTCTCGTCGGCACGGGCGTTTTCCTGACGATTCGGCTGAAGTTTTTGCCGTGGCGCAATCTTTTTTATGCGATCGGCATGATCTTTGAGAAAAAGGAACAAAACGAGGGCGATATCTCGCCGTTCCAGTCGCTGATGACCGCGCTTTCTGCCACCGTCGGTACGGGCAATATCGTCGGCGTCGCGACGGCGATGGTGCTCGGCGGCCCGGGCGCTCTGGTCTGGATGTGGGTGAGCGCGCTCTTCGGCCTTTCGACGAAATACGGCGAGTCGGTGCTGGCGGTCAAGTATCGTGAGACGAACAGCGTCGGCGAGATGGCGGGCGGCCCGATGTACGCGATGAAGAACGGAATCGGCGGCGCGTTGGGCAGTATCATGGCGACGCTTTTTGCGTTCTTTGCCGTCTGCGCGTCTTTCGGCATCGGCAATATGACGCAGGCGAATTCGATCGCCTCCGCGCTTCATACGAGTTTCGGGATTTCCACCACCATTGTCGGCGCAGTCATTACGGTCCTTGCGCTTTTGATCCTTGTGCGCGGCATTCACAGCATCGGTAAAGTGTCCAGTATCGTCGTTCCGTTTATGGCGGTCTTTTACTTCATCGCGGCGGTTATCGCCATCGGCCTGAACATTTCGGCCGTTCCGGCGGGCGTCGCCGAGATCTTCCGCATGGCGTTTTCCTTTGACGCAGTAGCGGGCGGCGTCGGCGGCTCCATCGTCGCTTCGATGCTCACTGCGATGCGTTGGGGCGTTGCGCGCGGCGTTTTCTCTAATGAAGCGGGCATGGGCTCCGCGCCGATTGCAGCGGCGGCGGCGCGCACCGATCACCCGTCGCGGCAGGGCTATGTCAATATGACGGGCACATTCTTCGACACGATGATTATCTGCATGCTGACAGGGCTTGTCATCGCGTCTTCCGGCGCGCTCGGCATGACCGATCCGACGACGGGCAAGCTGATTTCCGGCGCGAATCTGACGATCCTTGCGTTCCAGTCCGCCTTTGGCGACGGCGCGCGCGTCATCG
>JAFZRW010000032.1 GCA_017619685.1 Schwartzia sp. (in: firmicutes) | reverse complement strand
TCGCCTTCCACCTGATCGAGCGTCATAAAGAGATGCGCGTCGTCCTGCGTGAAATTCCGCACCCGGAACAGGCCGTGCAGCGCGCCGGACAACTCGTGGCGATGGACGAGGCCAAGCTCGCCCAGACGGAGCGGCAGGTCGCGATAGCTGCGCGGCTGCGTCGCATAGACCAGCATACCGCCCGGGCAGTTCATCGGCTTGATTGCATAATCGAGGTCGTCGATCTGCGTGAAATACATATTTTCCTTGTAATGATCCCAATGGCCGGAGGTCTCCCAAAGCTTCCGGTTCAGGATCATCGGCGTCTTGATTTCCTGATAGCCATAGCGGCGATGCACCTCGCGCCAGTAATTGATCAATTCGTTGCGAATTACCATTCCGTTCGGGTGGAAGAACGGGAAACCCGGCCCCTCCTCGTGCAGGCTGAACAGGTCAAGTTCCTTGCCGAGTTTGCGATGGTCGCGCTTCGCGGCCTCTTCCAGCATCGTCAGATACGCGGCGAGGTCTTCCTTTTTCTCGAAGGCCGTGCCGTAAACGCGCTGGAGCATCTTGTTATGTTCGTCGCCCCGCCAGTACGCGCCAGCTACGCTCTGGAGCTTCACCGCCTTGACCTTGCCGGTGGAAACGACATGCGGACCCGCGCAAAGGTCGACAAAATCACCCTGCTCATACAGGGAAATCAGCGCGTCTTCAGGCAAATCGTTGATCAGCTCAACTTTGTAACTCTGCCCTTTCTCCTCGAACAGCTTCAAGGCGTCGGCGCGGCTGATTTCCTTCCGCACCATCGGCAGATTCTGCTTGACGATGCGCTCCATTTCTTTTTCGATATCGCGCAGATCCTCGTCGGTCAGGCGCTTCTCCATATCCACATCATAGTAAAAGCCATTCTCGATGGCCGGCCCAATGGCAAACTGCACCTTCTCGCCGTACAAATGCTGAATCGCCTGCGCCATGATATGAGATGCCGTATGACGGAACGCCCAGCGGCCATCTGCGTCCTCGAATGTCAAGAACTCCACCGCGCCGTCCTTCGCAAGCGGCGTCGTAAGATCGACAGTCTTGCCGTCCAGCTTCGCCGCCAAGACCTTTTTCGCAAGGCTATTGCTGACGCTTTTGACAAATTCCTGTACCGTCGTCCCCTCGGCGACCTCTCGGACGCTTCCATCCTTCAACGTGATTTTTAACATAAAATATCCCTCCATAAAAAATAAACGCCTCATCCCAAATGCGGGACGAGACGTCTGCTCGCGGTTCCACCCTGCTTGCCGCCCAAATACGGCCTACTCCATACCGCCTAACGCGCAGCCCACGTTCGATTCCTCATCGAAAGCTCCAAAGCGGTGGTGACGGTCTTTTTCCGAAACGCTTTCAGCCAAGGCGCATCTCTCTGTGGGATGATTCCCCGTCATCGTGTCTTTGTCATCGCCGATTTCCTTCGAATATTATATGCGCGGCGAAAAATCCTGTCAAGATTCCCGGAGTCATATTCCAATTTGAAAAAATTCATGGATACCTTACGTCCGGCATGATAAAATTGTATAGCATAGGCGTGATAATCATTTCATATCACAGGAGGCAAAAACATGGACATTTGCGAAGCGATCATCACAAGACGAAGCACGAGAAAGTACAAACCGGACGCAGTCGCACCGGAAAAACTGCAAAAAGTCATCGAAGCGGGACGTTACGCACCCAGCGGTGGAAACAACCAGACGAATCATTTTCTCGTAATACAAAAGGAAGAGATCCTAAACAAAATCACATCATTGGCGGAAACCGCCTTCGCAAAGATGGAAACAGACGAGAACACCTATCCCAGCCTCAGGAACTCCATTCTCGCATCGAAGAAGGGCGGTTATGTATTCAGTTACCGTGCCCCCGTGCTGATCATCGTCGCGAACCGAAAGGACTACGGCAACAACATAGCCGACTCCGTCGCCGCCGTCGAAAACATGATGATTGCCGCCAACGCTCTCGACCTTGGAAGCTGCTACATCAATCAATTGTATTGGTTGAACGAGGAACCGTCGCTGCTCTCCTATTTGCGGGAATTTGGCCTGAAAGAGAACGAGCGCGTCTATGCCTCGATGGTTCTCGGATATGCCGCCACCGAAGACGGCTTGCCGAACAGGAAGCCCTTGGAACGGAAAGGAAACGAGGTAATTTTCGTATAATTAAAGATTCATGTTCCACATGATCACCGCGTCTTCACCGTTGTCGAGGTAATAATGCGGCCTGCGTCCGCAATCCACAAAGCCGAATTTTTCATAGAGCGCGAGAGCCGCCGTGTTGGAGGGGCGAACTTCCAATGTCATGCGCGTCGCGCCTCTTTTTTTTGCCTCTTTTATCAGATGTTCCATCAGCCCCGCGCCGATCTTTTGCCCGCGATGTTCCGGTGCAACGGCGACGTTCGTGATCTGCGCCTCGTCGTCCAATATCCACGTTCCCGCGTAGCCGACCACTTTCTCATCGACCAAAGCCAACAGATAATATGTGCGCTCATTCGCCGCGTGCTCCCAGAAGTCCTTTCGCGACCACGGCACGGAAAAGGACGCTTTTTCGACCGCTTCTACCGCGTCGGCATCCTCGGGCATCATCTCGCGAAAGGAAATCACTTTTTTTCCTCCGTTTCCTTGTGGCGCTTCTCCCACAGCACTTCAGCCTCGGAGCGACGTACATAAATCGGTTCCAACTCCATCGGGCTTTTCCCCTCACCGTTTTTCAAGCGGATTATCGCACGCGCGGCGACGAGCGCGGCGCGCGGCATGATATGCGTGATGGGCGCGAGGATCGCGTTTCTCGGAAGCTCGACGCCTTTCGCGACGAGCTTTCTCGCAAAATCTCCGGCAAGCATCACCGGACATTCTTCCTCGGCAATCGCGTCGACAATCTCCTGCGGAGACGCAACTGCGACCTCTTTTTCGCAGACGAGGCCGTTTTCCGCCGAACGGTAAAGCGCGAAATAGGCGTTGCCCTTCTGCGCGTCGATCAACGGTGCGATCAATGCGCCCGGCGACGGAAATGCCGCCGCCAAGACCTCCAACGTCGGGACGCCGACCAACGGAATCGAAAGCGCGTAAGCAATCGCTTTCGCTGCCGCCAATCCGATACGAAGCCCGGTGAACGAGCCCGGGCCAAGGCTCACGGCGACGGCGGAAAGTTCCTCACGTTTCGTATCCGCCAGCCGCAAAACCTCGTCGATATTCGGCACCAGCGTCTCCGAATGAGTGAACCTCGTTTCCGCCGTCAGCTCCGCCAGCACGCGCTCCTCCGTCGCGACTGCCACGCTTGACACCATCGTCGCGGTGTCCATCGCAAGAATCGTCATTTTTTCGTCAATGCCCGCCATAGCGCGCTGTCCTCCTCTGTCGTAAAAAACGCAAGCCGCCGCTCGTTTTCCGTTTCGCCCCGTTCAATTTCCAGCCGGATATGCGGCCTTGGCAGCGCGTCGGGAAATTTATCCGCCCATTCGATCAGCACCACGCTCCGCCCATCTTCAGCGTATTCGTAAAACCCGATCTCATCGAGCTCGTCTTCCCGCTCCAATCGGTAAAGGTCAAAATGCGTGACGGGCAGGCGTCCACGATATTGATTCATCAGCGCAAACGTCGGACTCGTGACTTCTTCCGTAACGCCCAATCCTCGCGCGAATCCCTGTGTGAAAAGCGTCTTTCCCGCGCCGAGATCGCCGACGAGGCAGAGCACGGTTCCCGCTTCCGCCGCCGCGCCGAGTCTCTCCGCCAGAGCCGTCGTTTCCTCCGGCCCGCGCGTCTCTATCGTAAACGATAATTCTCCCATACCGTCAATCTCCTTGTTTTTCAAAAAACTCCACGCCTATTATAACGCAAATTGACTCCATAAAAAAAGATGATCCTGCGCACGAGAATTGAAAAGAGGCTCCGGTCGTCCGAAGCCTCTTGTTTTATTTTCCTTTATCATTCCATCGCTTCCGCCAGTTTCTTCACATTGACGGCGAGGCCGCAGACGACCAAATAAACCTCGTCGGCCGCGCGCGCCATCCATTGGTTCGCGATACCGGCGACGTCCCGATACTCGCGGGAAAGATGATCGCCCGGCACGATGCCGCTGCCGACTTCGTTCGTCACGAAAACCGTCGTTCCCTGATTTTCCCTCGCCTGGGAAATCAGCACGTCCAGCTTTTCCTTCGCCAGCGAATAATTTTGATGAGAATCCGCAATCGAATCGAGCGAACACAAAATATTGCTCATATAAAGCGTCAGGCAGTCGAACAGCACCGCGTCGCATTCCGCGCCCGCTTCTTTCAGCGCGAGGTGCGCGTCCAGAGGCGCCTCGTAAGTCTTCCAATCCGCCGGACGCCGCTGCCGATGAAGTTTTACGCGAAACGCCATTTCTTCGTCGTAGACCTCCGCCGTCGCGATATAGCCGATGCGCTTTCCGACGCGCGCCACATATTGCTCGGCAAAACGGCTCTTGCCGCTGCGCGCGCCGCCCGTCACCAGAACGATCTTCCCCACGCTCACGCCCTCTTTTCCGCGTATTTTTGGCACGCCGTCACAAAGGACGCCGCCGCATCCTCCGCGCCTGCGAAATGCAAATGCAGATACGAGCCGAGGATATTCCCCTTCGCGTAGCCCGCCGCATACGGCACAGGATTTCTCGTCTTTCGGAACGTAAACGCCCGCGGATATTCCGCGCCCTCTTCCGGCTCGCACTCCGACGAGAAATGGAATTCATGGCCGCGAAGTACCGTTCCTTTCGGACCGAGCACCGTATCCCGCATCATTTCTGCGCTGACGTAGCCGACGGTCTGGAGTTTCTTGTTCATCGCGACCTCGCCGGGAATCACGCCGAGCATCGGGAACGCGTTTCCGTCAAAATCGGTCACGCGGCGCATCAGATACATGAAGCCGCCGCATTCCGCATAAATCGGCATTCCTTTTTCCGCGGCTGCCTTGATAGACGCCCGCATCGATTCGTTCTCATAAAGATCCTTCGCGAACATTTCGGGAAAGCCGCCGCCAAGAATCAGGCCGTCCACCTCCGGCAACCTTTCATCATGCAGCGGACTGAAAAAGAGGATATCCGCGCCCTTTTGGCGAAGCACGGCGAGACTTTCGGGATAATAGAAAGAAAACGCCTCGTCCCGGGCGACCGCGATCCGTGCTCTTGTCGCCGCAGCCTGAGAAAAGCCGCGCCCTTCCGTCAACGGCGGCGCGCTTTTCGCTAACGCAACGAGGCACTCTACGTTTACCGACTCACCGACGGCGCGCCCGATCTCTTCCACCGTTTCGCGCTCCCGCGCGTTTTCTTCGACGGGCACCAGCCCCAGATGACGCTCCGGCATCGTCATCGCATCGTTTCGTTTGATCGCGCCGAAAACAGGAATATCCAGTTTTTCCAGCGCTTCCTCAATCATCATGCGGTGCGTATCGGAACCAAGCCGGTTCAGGATCACGCCCGCGAGATCGACCTCGGGATCGTATTGCTTAAATCCCAGCACAAGCGCCGCCGCCGATTCGCCCATCGATTTCGCATTGACGACGAGCAAAACGGGAGCGTTCAGCAATTTCGCTATTTCCGCCGTAGAGCTGACGCCGTTCTTCCCGCCGTCGTACAGCCCCATCACGCCCTCGATGACCGCGAGGTCGGCGTCCGCCATCGTACTCATGAAAATATCGACGAGACGTTCTTTCGGCACGAGCCATGTATCGAGATTGTGGGCGGGACGACCGCTCGCCAACGCATGATAGCCCGGATCGATATAATCCGGGCCGATTTTATACGACTGCGCCTTGACGCCGCGCGCGCGCATCGCCGCCAAGAGACCCGTGACCACGGTAGTCTTCCCCGATCCGCTCATCGGCGCGGCAATGACGACGCGCGGGATTTGACGCGCGCTCATCTTCTGTTGTCCAGGAGGTACATGATCGCGTTGACGACAGACGCCGCGATCGGACTTCCGCCCTTCGTTCCCTCCACCGTTACATAAGGAACAAGGGTGTTTTCCGCCAGCAGCTGCTTCGAGTCGGCGGCGCCGACGAAGCCCACCGGAATTCCGATGATAACCGCCGGAAGGACATTCTCTTCCTTCGCGAGGCGAAGCACCTCAAAAAGCGCGGTCGGCGCATTGCCAATCGCCACGATGGACCCGGCAAGGTCTTTGCCGAAAGCGCGCATGGCCGCCATCGAGCGCGTAATGCCCTCCCGTTTGGCAATCTCGGCAATCTCGGGATCGGCGACGCGGCATTCGATTTTTCCGCCATAACGCCCGAAGGCTTTCTTGTTGATACCCGTCCGCACCATCTCCACGTCGGTGTAGACGTTCGCGCCGCGC
>JAFZRW010000031.1 GCA_017619685.1 Schwartzia sp. (in: firmicutes) | reverse complement strand
TTAAGTCTTGAAACCTTTGTCTTGTCTGCAACTTTTCCGTGTCTGTTTTTGTCATGAAAATTTCACAGTAAGAAATTCTTACCTTGAAATTTTGCTTGTGCGACAGCTCCTCTTGACTCCTTATCCTTACACTTTGAACTTGCCCGTCGCCGCTTGCAGCTCTGTCGCAAGGTCCGCCAGCGAATGGGACGCCGACGCGATTTCCTGACTGGACGCCGACTGTTCCTCGGCCGCCGCCGAAATGGTCTGCGTTTCCTCGCTCGTCGAGCGGCTGACTTCGTCGATGGTATCCATCGCGCCCACGATGCCCTGCATCCCTTTCGATACCGTCTGCACCGCGCCGTTGATTTCCTCCATCTCCGATTTGATGGACGCGACCCGAGTCGTAATATCCTGGAACTGCTCGCCGACTTCGCGGATGGCCTGCGTACCAAGCGCCACTTCGTTGGTGCCTGCTTCCATCGCGACGACAGCTTCTTCCGTATCTCCCTGGATGACCGCGATGCGGTTCTTGATTTCCTCCGCCGACAACTGGGACTGCTCGGCCAGTTTCCGGACTTCTTCCGCGACGACGGAGAATCCGCGTCCCGCCTCGCCGGCACGCGCCGCCTCGATAGCCGCGTTCAGTGCGAGGAGGTTCGTCTGGTCGGCAATCGCCGAGATACTCTCGACGATTTGCCCGATCTGTTTCGAGTTCTCTCCAAGCTTCTTGACGACCTCAGCCGAGTTCGAGACGCTCTGCTCGATGCCGCTCATCTTTTCCATGGCGTTCTGCATCAGCTCCGCGCCGTGATCCGCCGCGCCCGCCATCTGCTCCGTGTTCTCGGTAACCGTCGCCGCTTTTTCCGTCATCGCGTTGATGTCGATGAAGGCCGCGTCGATATTTTGCTTCGCACCGTCCACGCTGGTCAGCTGTTTTTCCATGCCGTCCGAGACCCCGACGACGGTCTGTGCGACATGGGTGGCCGCTTCCGCCGCCTGCTGAGAGCTGGCCGTCAGTTCCTCACTGGACGCCGCCACCTGCTCCGCCGTATGCGACATCTGCTGAATCAGACCGCGGATATTTTTCATCATCGTATTGAACTGATCGGACATCTGGCCGAACTCGTCGCTTGAGGTAACAGGCAGCGGCTCAAGCCGCAGATTGCCGTTCGACATCTCACCCATGTGGGCGACAAGCCCAAGGATCTGTTTGACAATATTGTTCGCGAAGAACAACAGCGCGACGACGATCAGTACCACGCCGACGACCGTTAGAATACTGTAAATCATGCGCAGCTTGGCAATCTCGGCAAACACGAAATCCTCCGGAACGCCCACTACTGCCATCCATCCCACCGAAGGCATGGTCTCATAGGCAATCACCGTTCCGTTCGCTACGAAATACCCTTCCTTCTTCTGCGCCATTTCGGCAATATGATCCTTCAGCATCGGGTTTTCCGAAATCGGCTTCAGGTTCTCGTTCTCATCCGCCGACGCGAGGATCAGGCCCGTCTTCGGGTTCAGGACCATACCTTTGCCCTGGCCGCTATACTTGATATTCTTCGCTTTCAGCGCAAGCGTGTCCGTCTTGAACATGACGCCGACGACGCCGCTGGGCGCGCCTTGCCGCGTATACGGGACGCCCGCCGCGCAGACCGTGTCGCCCGTCGTCTTCGATACATACGGATCGGTGAAACTCACCTTGCCCGCTGCCTTCGCCTGCGTGTACCATGCGCGTTTCGTCCACTCCGACTTGCCGGTTTGGTCGCCGCCATGAAGCGCCATGCAGAAGCCGTCGTCCATCGCGTTGATCAGATTCGTCATTTCCTTGTCGTCTGCAACTGCCTGCGTCAGCGCCTGACTGCGTGCCAGCGCTTCCTGAGAAGCGGGCAGGTGCGTGAGGATCGAGGCGACGCCCTGCGCGAGCTGGCCTTTTTCAAGCAGCCAAGCCTCCGCGCCGTTGGACTCCGCCTTGATGGTCGAAAGAATCTCTTTTTCCACTGTCTCCGACACAGCCGTCGACGCCGTGAAATAGCCTACGACCGAGACGATCGCCATGATCAGTCCTGCCACGCCCGAGAGCGCGAAAAACTTTTGCTTTACATTCATACGACCCGCTTCCTTTCCTATATGGAATAACTTCCATGATATATATTATCCTCTCCGTAAAAACATTTGTCAAGCGGGACTCCAAGCATCATAGGACATTATGCATACTATTTGTCAACGAATGGAATAACAAAAAAGCGGCGTCCGAAAACGCCGCTTTTTGTTATTCCATTCGAAGAAATCATATCTTGAACTTGCCTGTCGCCGCTTGCAGCTCGGTGGCAAGATCCGCCAGCGAATGGGACGCCGACGCGATTTCCTGGCTCGCCGCCGACTGCTCTTCGGCCTCTCCCGAGATCGTCTGCGTTTCTTCGCTTGTCTTTCGGCTGACCTCGTCGATGGTGTCCATCGCTTCGACAACTTTTTGCATTCCGCCAGACACCGTCTGTACTTCACGGTTGATTTCCGCCATCTCCGTCTTGATGGACGCGACCCGCGCCGTGATATCCTGGAACTGCTCGCCCACTTCGCGGATGGCCTGCGTGCCCAGCGCCACTTCGTTGGTGCCCGCTTCCATCGCGACGACGGCTTCTTCCGTATCGCCCTGGATGACTGCGATGCGGTTCTTGATTTCCTCCGCCGACAGCTGGGACTGCTCGGCCAGTTTCCGGACTTCTTCCGCGACGACGGAGAAGCCGCGGCCGGCCTCGCCGGCACGCGCCGCCTCGATGGCTGCGTTCAGCGCGAGGAGGTTCGTCTGGTCGGCAATCGCCGAGATGCTCTCGACGATCTGCCCGATCTGTTTCGAGTTCTCGCCCAGCTTCTTGACGACCTCTGCCGAGTTCGAGACGCTCTGCTCGATGCC
>JAFZRW010000030.1 GCA_017619685.1 Schwartzia sp. (in: firmicutes) | reverse complement strand
CGGCCACGTCGTTCGTCTTCGTCGCAACTTCCTTGACGAGCTGCGCGCCCATGTTCTCAAACGGATCCTCGAGCTCGATGTCGCGGGCAATCGTCACACCGTCGTTTGTAATCGTCGGAGCGCCGAACTTCTTGTCGAGCACCACGTTGCGGCCTTTCGGGCCAAGCGTCACCTTTACGGCGTCCGCCAGCGAATCGACGCCGCGACCCAGCGCGCGGCGAGCTTCCTCACCAAACAAAATCTGCTTTGCCATATCTTGTTATGCCTCCATTATTTCCTAAAATATAAGCGTCTGCGAAACGATTAAAGAACCGCAAGGATGTCCGACTGACGAATGATCAGATAGTCCTCGTCGTCGACCTTGACTTCGTTGCCCGAATACTTCGCGAAGAGCACACGGTCGCCCTTCTTGACTTCCATCGGCGCAACCTTGCCGCACTCGAGCATCTTGCCCGTGCCGACCGCTACGACTTCGCCTTCCTGCGGCTTCTCTTTCGCCGTATCCGGCAAAACGATGCCGCTTGCCGTCGTCATGTCCTTTTCTTTAACCTTGACCACAATCCGCTCGCCCAATGGCTTAATCATGTTTACCTGCCTCCTGTTTCCTTTGGAACTTTCTCTGTCTTTTTGTTAGCACTCATCTTTAACGAGTGCTAACCGCAATTCATATAATAATCGTTGGCGGAAAAAAAATCAAGTACTTTTTTTGACTTTTTGCCATTTTGTCTGAACTTTATTTTTCCCTTTTCCTTCCACGACAAAAGAGGCGGAGCCTTTGCCCCGCCTCTTTGCACATTCTTGACTTTTACACCTGAACCGCGATATTCAGCTCCATGATCTGCCCGCCGAGGTCCATGTCCACGACAAGGTAATTCTCGCTGCTGATCTTGATCTGAAAATCCTGGCCGACCGTCAGGCTCGGCGTCGAAATGTCAACAGTGTAGCCCATCGCCGCAAGATTCGTCGCGGCGTTGGCCGTGAGCATATTGCTCATTTCCGAAAGGGCGCTCTGCGCCATTTCGTCGAGCTCCGCCACCGGCATCCCCATCATCATCTTCGACGCGACAAATTTTGCCGCGTCCGCCGACATATTATAAACGACGTTGCCCCGAAGGCCTTTGGTAAAACCGACAATGATCGAAACGCCAAGGCTCTTGCAAGTCTGATTCTTCACGCTCATTTTCGTGCGCTTCGGCACGTCGAAGCCCATTTGCGGCATAACGGCGACAAGGGCATCGATGAATGGATTTACAAGTTTGGCATCCATGCTCTTATTCCCCCTCCGCGAAGCCAACGTTCATATAAACGCTGCCGAAGCGCGTCTGCGCCTCGAGAAAGTAAGATGTGATCTTAAAATTAGCAATGCGGATATTCTTTCCAACGATCGTACCCGGCGGCGATATCCGCATATCAACGTCCTTGAGGTCGTTGACCACAGACGCGCAGCGCCCGACGATGATATTCGCCGCTTCCTCGATGACGTCGCCGGCCTCCTCCGAGGTCATCGGAGCGTCGTCGTTTTTCATCAGGATGGCCCGCGCCATGCCGTACATCGTATCCTGATCCATATAAACGATGGCGCGCCCCATCGGCGAACCCGTCAAACCGATGATGACGGCGATACCGGACGCGATATCAAGGAACGAAGTCTCCGCGCGCTTCGTTTCCACCTCGCTGTGAACGCCGACGAGGCTGAAAAGGCTCTGGCGAAGCACTTTCGCAAACGACTGAATGTAAAGGTCACGAATCCCGCTGTTTTTCTTCACGTCGTCCGAGACCATGCACGACAGCGCGTCAATCAGCTCATACGGGCTGACCGGCTTCTGCAAAAACGAAGTAATGCCGACTTCGCGGCCGCGCTGTATAAGGCCTGCGTCTTTCATCGCGCTGATCATCACGATGCGCGCGTCCGGATCGATTTCCCGAATACGTCGGCTGCACTCGATACCGTCCACGTCGGGCAAATTCATGTCCATCGTGACCGCCATCGGACGAAGCGTCTGATATTTGAGCACGGCGTCCGCGGCGTTCGACGCCATTCCGCAAACCTCGAAATTCGTCTTCGCCATCATGCCGGCAAGCATCGCGCAGCTTACGCGCGAATCATCCACAATCAAAACCTTAATTCGTTCCATTCGCTTCCCCCACCTTATCTGTGAGTTATACCTATCAAATAATATATTCGACGTCGACGAGAAAATCCCTGCCCCTATATCAAAAATGAGCAAAAAATCTTTCGCGAACTTTTCTTATTGCCCGATATAGTATCCCCTATATAGTATATAGAAAAAACGAATTTCACACAAGACCATTATCGGCTTTTTCGTCCGCTTTGCTGTCCGCCCATACGCGACAAAATCGCCCGCGCGACGTAAACGCCGCTGGCGCCCGCCTGCGAAAGCCCTCGGGTGACGCCCGCGCCGTCACCCGCCGCGAAAATGTTTTTCAGCGGCATTTCCAGTTCCTTTGTCAGCTTGATGCGCGAACTGTAAAATTTGACCTCGACGCCGTAGAGCAGCGTGTCGTCGTTCGTCATGCCCGGCGCGATATTGTTCAGCGCCTGGATCATTTCGAGGATATTGTCGAGATGACGCTTCGGCAGCACGAGGGAAAGATCTCCCGGCGTCGCCTGCAGCGTCGGCTTCGTGAAACTCTTGGACAGACGGTCCATATCGGTGCGACGGCCCTTGAAAAGATCGCCGTACCGCTGCAAAAGCGCGCCGCCCGCCAACATATTCGAGAAAGACGCGATGCGCTTGCCGTATTTGTACGGCTCCTTGAACGGCTCGGTGAAGCGATTGGACACCAGGAGCGCAAAGTTCGTATTGCGGCTCTGGAGCTTCGGATCGCTGTAAGAATGGCCGTTCACCGTGATGACGCCGTCGGTGTTCTCCATGACGACATGGCCGTGAGGATTCATGCAGAAAGTCCGCACGAGGTCGCCGTACCGCTTCGTGCGGTAGACAAGCTTTGCCTCGTACACTTTCGACGTGATATGGTCCCAGACCTCGTCCGGCACCTCGACGCGCACACCCACGTCCACCTGGTTGTTCAAAAGCTCCACGCCGAGACGGCGGCACTCATCGCTGAACCACTCCGCCCCCGCGCGCCCCGGCGCGACAATCAAATATTCCGCCTCGATGCGGTCCCCGTTCTCCATGACGAGCGCGTGCGTCCCCGCGCCGTCGGACTCGATGTGCTCGACGGGCGAGAGGAAGCGAAACTCCGCCTTTTTCTTGAGCCGGTCGTACATCTTGCGCAGCATTTTGAGATTGTTCTCCGTGCCGAGATGCCGCACGCTGGCGTCCAAAAGGTGCAGGTCGTATTCCAGCGCGCGCTTTTTGATGTCGCTGCCCTGCGTCGTGAAGACCTTGGACGGCGCGCCGTTCTTCTGGTTTATCTCGTCGACGTAGTAGATCAGCTTCATGACCTCGTCGTCGCGCAGATACTCGTTCAGCCAGCCGCCGAACTGCGTCGTGAAATTGTATTTCCCGTCGGAAAATGCTCCTGCGCCGCCAAATCCACGCATGATACTGCAAGGCTTGCACCCGACGCAGCGCTCCGTCTTTCCTTGCGCGATTGGGCAGCTCCGCTCGTCAATATCTTTGCCGCTTTCGAGAACGACGACCTTAAGCCCCGGCTTTTTCACCAGAAGCTCATACGCTGCGAAAGAACCGGCAGGCCCGGCGCCGACAATCGCCACGTCGTATTTTTTCTTGCTCATACATTCTCTCCCCTGTGTTTTATAAATAGTTCTATCTATATTTTTTCAAAGATTCGTATTGAACTCCACAACATGAATTGTACCATATTTTTGCCTCGCTTCCAATGCCCTTGCCCTTTCCCCCTGTTTTTTGTATAATGGGGCGTACATTTATTTTTAGGAGGCATTTTCGGTGCTGCAAAACACTTCTGTCACGCTCGCGTTTATTCTCTACCTTTCCGTCATGATGTTCATCGGCGTCTACTTCTATCGGCGCACGCAAAACATGTCCGACTATATCCTGGGCAGCCGAAAACTCGGTGCGTGGGTCATCTCCATGAGCGCCGAAGCGTCCGACATGAGCGGCTGGATGCTGATGGGCCTGCCGGGCTACGCCTATATCGCCGGCCTGAACGCGGGCTGGATCGCCCTCGGCCTCGGGCTCGGCACGCTGGCAAACTGGAAGCTCGTCGCCGCCCGGCTCAGGAAATACACGGAGCTTGCGGACAACTCGCTGACGCTGCCGGATTTCCTGCAAAACCGCTACCATGACAAAAGCAATATGCTGCGCATCGTCCCCGCCGTCTTCATCTTGATTTTCTTCATTATATACACTTCGTCCAGCTTCGTCGCCAGCGGAAAGCTCTTCGAGACGGTTTTCGGGCTCCCGTATATCTGGGCTCTTGTACTCGGCGGCTCCGTCGTCATTTTCTACACCAGCGTTGGCGGATTCCTCGCCGTGGTCTGGACCGACTTCATCCAGGGCATCATGATGTTCTGCGCGATCTTCCTCGTCCCCGTCATGGCGGCCTATGCCCTCGGCGGAATCTCCGCGACGGAAGCCGCCGTCCATGCCGTGAATCCCGCCTTCTTTGAGCCGCTGACGAAACCGGACGGCTCAGCGATGACGCTTGTGGAACTTGTCTCCCTGCTTGCGTGGGGACTCGGCTACTTCGGACAGCCGCATATCCTCGTGCGCTTCATGGCGATCCGTTCCTCCGGCGCGCTTCGTCACGCGACGCGTATCGCGATGACGTGGGTGGTCGTTTCCCTGGCCGCTGCCGTACTCGTCGGCGTCCTCGGCCGTCCGTTCCTCTCACAGGAACTTACCGGAGCCAACGCCGAGCGCGTGTTCCTGCTGATGACGAACGAGCTTTTCTCCCCGTTCTTCGCCGGCATCATCCTTTCCGCCGTGCTCGCGGCCATCATGAGCACCGTCTCCTCGCAGCTCCTCGTCGCCTCCTCCGCGTTCGCGCAGGACCTTTACCATACCATACTGCGGAAAGACGCCGGAGAGAACGAGCTGATCTGGGTGAACCGCGTCTCGACCTTCGTGATCGCGGCGCTGGCCATGGCGCTGGCGCTGAACCCCGACAGCTTCATTCTCGACATCGTGGCCTATGCTTGGGCGGGCTTCGGCGCGGCGTTCGGCCCCGCGATTCTCGCCTCCCTCTTCTGGCGGCGCGCCACGCGAAACGGCATCCTCGCCGGAATCGTCGTCGGCGGCCTCACAGTGCTGATCTGGAAGCAGCTCGCGCTGTTCGGCCTCTACGAAATCGTCCCGGGCTTCTTCTTCTCGGCTCTCGCCATCTACGTCGTCAGCCTGATGGACGCGCCCCCCTCCGACGAGATCACCGCCGTATTCGACAAAGTGGAAAACAGCGAGATATAAGAAAATCCGTTGACGAAAGACCAGAACCGATAAATAATGAGCATAGAAAAAGGTGCTGCCGGTAAACGGTCAGCCCTCAGTTCGACAAGTCAGAATGACCGCCAAGTTTGAGGGACTCGGGCGGTCATTTCTGATTTTTGTGGGCAAAACCCATCATATAGCCAAGAGCGAAAACAGAAACCGCAAAACTTGCCACGGCTAAAAAAAGTTCCATGCTCATAAGCAACCCTCCTTGAAAATTCACCAAAACGAACTCTCGGAGGGCATCAGAAACAATTCCGTTTCAAATAAATGTTCTATCATTCACCGTAAACACTTGCCATATATGTGATTTCTCCTTGTCGATTTTTGCCGTAAAAAAAATTGGAGTCAAAATTTTTGACTCCAAAATTTTTCATGGCAAAAGCACACCCTGAGAAATCACATGCAAGACAAGGATTCCACGATTTAACAGAAAATTTCTTGATTACGGAATTGGTTTTATCTGCGCGAGCCCACTGCTGACGGGCCGTCCGTCGCTTCGTCTTTCGGCTTGCCTCGAGCGATTAAGTACAGCGGGCGGCCTTTCGTTTCCTCGAAGATGCGCCCGATGTACTCGCCCATGATGCCGAGAATGATAAGCTGGAAGCCGCCGAAAAACAAGATGCAGCCGAGGATCGTCGCCCAGCCCGGCACGGCGTCGTTTTCCACGTATTTGACGAAAAGCACGTGCAGGAACAGGCAAAAACTGACGAAACCGCACAAAATGCCGCCGTAAAGCCCGAAACGAAGCGGCAGCGTCGAATAGGCGAGAATCCCGTCGATGGCGAAGTTCAGCATTTTTTTCGGCGAGAATTTCGACACGCCCGCGAAGCGCGGCGGCGCGACGAAGGTGATCTTCTTCTGCCGATAGCCCATAGCACCGATCATGCCGCGAATGAAGCGCGCGTGCTCGCGATACCGCCGAAACGCCTGCACCGCCACTTGGTCCATCAGCCGGAAATCCGAGCCGCCCGGCTGGATCGGCACGCTGGAGATCATGTTCAATAGCTTGTAGTAAAGCGCCGAGGTCGCTTTCTTCACGATGGAGACGCCCTCTGTCGTCTCGCGGATCGTCTGCACGACTTCGTAGCCTTCCTCCCATGCTTCGAGCAGCGTCGGAATCATTTCCGGCGGGTGCTGCATGTCGCCGTCCATCATGACGACGGCGTCGCCCTCGGCGTAGTCGAGACCGCAGGTCAGCGCGAGCTGATGGCCGGAATTGCGCGCGAGGAAAATCGACTGCACGCGCTCATCCTCTTTTTCCAGCCCGCGCAAAATCTCGCGGCTGGAATCCGTCGACCCGTCGTCCACGAAGACGAGCTCAAAAGTATAGGGCAGCGGCTCCATCACGTTCCTGACCGCTTCGTAAAAGTGCCGGATATTCGCTTCCTCGTTGTACACCGGCACAACAATCGAAATCAACTTCAAATTACTCATCGCTTCCTTAAAAAAACTTACCCGTTATTATACTACATCCGCCGCGCGCGGTCTACGCCTCCCGCTTCAGCAAGCCGGGCAAGAGCAGCGCCGCGCTGACCGCGAGTCCGATGAACAGCGGATGGATTGGAGCCTTCAGCGCCGTCGAGAACAGGACCGCGACGGCGGTGGAGACGATCATCGAAACGAGCGCCCAGCGAGGCGCGACGCATTTCGGACGAAAGACCGCCAGCGTCAGCGGCAGGAAAATGCCGGCGCTGCGAAGCGCCATGGAAAGGTAGTTCAAGATCAGCACATGGGCGCGCGGGTTCGCAAGGGCATAGACGCAGGCGGCGACGACTACCGCCAGCACGACGAGCCGCACGAGCAGGAGTTTTTTGCGCCCGTCCGCGACAGAAAGCGCGGGCGCGAGAATGTCGTTTGCGATCATCGTACCGACGCCGAGCGAAAGGCCGCCGAGCGAGCCGACGATGGAGAGCATGACGCCGCCCAGCGCGACGCCCCCCAGCCACGGAGGAAGATGTCCCGCCAAATACGTCGGCAGCACGAGGAGCGGAAAGACGTCCGGCGAAAAGGCGCGCATATAAAGTCCGATGGCGACGCAGGGAAGCCCCACGGGAATCACGATCAGCGCCGCCGTGAACGCGCCGAAAGCCGCCGTTTTCGGGTCCTTTGCGGAGAAAATCGCCTGCACATACGTTTGCGTGCAAAGAATACCGACGATCATCGACGCGAGATGCGCGAGCCCGTCGCTCACGCCGCCTCCGAACAGGCTCAGCCAGCCGTCGCCCGGAAACGCCGCGGAAAACGCCGCGCCCTGCGGCAGCGCGCTGTATGCGAGGAAACCCGCCGCCATGAGGCTTGTCCAGATGACGGCCATCTTCAGGATACCGCCGAGGCCAGCGCTTTTCATGCCGCCGAAAAAGACGTAGAGCACGACCAGCGCGAGCAGCACGCCTGCCGCCGCGTAAGGCGAGATCCTGAGCACCGCCGACAGGATGCCGATTCCGGGCAGCGCGCTGGCCACCGCGCTGAAAAAAATGCCGAGAGACGCGACGACGCTGGAAATCACGCCCGCCTTCGCCCCATAATTCCCGACGAGCAGCTCGGGGATCGTCGTCAGGCCCGACGCGCGAAGCCGCTTCGCGTAAAAAAGCCCCATGACGATAAACGCGACGCCCGAGCCGAGCGTAAACCACCAGGCCGAAAGCCCGACGGAAAAGGCAAGCTGCGCCGTACCGACCGTCGCGCCGCCGCCGATGACCGTGCCGGCGATCGTGCCCGCCACCATCGGCGCGCCTGCCGCGCGTCCGCCGAGGCTGTATCCTTCCGCCGACCTCACCGAGCGGGCCGCCCAGACGCCGCCGCCCAGAACGAGCGCCACCGTCGCCAGCATGAAGCCGATATGCGCCGCCGAAAGTTCCAAACGAATTCTCCCCTTTTCCCTTCAATATAGACAGTATTATAATGCTTTTCATCACGCGAGGCAAACGACGCGCTTTTCATTTTTCAAAAGATATTCTATAATGAAAAGTTGTATAGAAAATGATATCATACGAATATTTTTTGAAGAAAGAAGGCCTCATCGTGAATTGGAAAGTTGTGCTCGCCGTCTTGACGGGAAACGTCATTTTCATGGCGTCGAGCTACACGATGCTGATTCCCTTCCTGCCGATGTACCTGACCCACGAGCTGGGCGTGCCCTTCGAGGACGTAAATCTCTGGTCCGGCGCGGTTTTCTCGGCGAGCTTCATCGTCAGCGCGATCATGGCGCCGATCTGGGGCCGCCTTGCAGACACGCGCGGCAAACGCCTGATGGCGATACGCGCGAGCCTTCTGCTCTCGGTCAGTTATTTCCTCGGCGGCGTCGTCACGTCGCCGCTGGAGCTGGTCGGCATGCGCACGTTTCAGGGCTTTGCCGCAGGGCTTTGGCCGATGGATCTCGCCATCATGACGCTGTACGCGCCGCCGGACAAGCTCGGCGTCTGCCTTGGCGTCATGCAGAGCGCGATGACCGCCGGAGGCGTCATCGGGCCGCTCTTGGGCGGCGTCCTGGCCGAAGCCTTCGGTATGCGCGCCTCGTTCTTCGTGGCGTCCGCCGCGCTGATGCTGAACTGCATCGTCTTCATTTTCGTCATCAAGGAACCTCCCGATCCCTCGCGCAAAGAAGCTGCCGACCGAAAAAAAGACGCGCCCAGCGCTTTCGCGCTGCTCCGCGTTCCCGTCCTTCGCACGCTGCTCTTTTCTTCCGCGACGATGCAAATGGTCATCCTGATCCTGCAGCCTATCATGACGACTTACATCACGACGCTGGCGGGCGATCTGCCGAACATCATCTTCGTCTCCGGCCTGATCTTCTCCCTCGGCGGATTCGCGGGCGTCATCGCCGCGCCGGGCTGGGGCTGGTTCGGCCAGCACAAAGGCTATCTGCTCGCCGCCTCTATCGCGATTCCCCTCGCGGGCGTCGGGCTTTTCATTCAAGGCTCCGTCACGAATCTTTATGTCTACGGCGCGATGCAGTTCGTCTGCGGCCTGTTCTTCTGCGGCGTTCACCCGTCGCTGAACGCGCTCCTGGCGAAAAATACCGCGCCCAGCGTCAAGGGCAGTATCTTCGGCCTGATGTTCGCCGCGCAGCAGATCGGCTCCATATTGGGTCCCGTGCTCGGCGGCGCGGTCGCCACATGGCTCGGCATGAAGTACGTCTTTTACGTCGCCGGGCTCGTCCTGTTCTCGCTGGCGATTTTCCTGCGCTCTCACAAAAAGCTTATTGAAGGAACTTGAGAAAACGCCGAACACACAAAAAAGCCGCGGCCTCACAAAATCGTAAGGTCGCGGCTAAAGTTTTGCCGAAAATCAGGCGATACCGCCCATCTCCGCCGCCTTCTTGTCGAAGCGGCTCATAATCTCGTTGTAAGTGTCGTGCGTGATCTGCGGCATATCGTCTTTGCCGGTGATGTCCTTGAAGACCATGCCCGCCTGACGGAATCCTTCTTCCACCGCCGCGCGCATCTGGGACAATTTCTCCGAATCGCCGCCCGCAAGCGCCTCCGCCAGTCCAAAGATGCGGTCGGAAACCGCCTCCACGGAATACGCGCCGCCCTCGGAAATCGCAGCCTGCGCCTCTTCCGGCGTCGTGCCAACCGGCGGGAGCATGAACTGCTCGATGCCGATCTTCGTGCCGTCGAAGTTCAGCGAATAAATCCCCTCGTTGAAGAGATTCTGGACCTTCATGTTCTGCTCGGTCATCGCCTGGATCATCATCGTGTAGCTTTGATCGGTCTGCTCCTGAAGCTGACGCACCTGATCCGCAGTGAGGCCCTTCGTCTTTTCCGTGCCCGCGCCTTCCACTTGGGCATCCTTTTCCTTCGCGCCTTCGACCTGTTTCGCCGCCTGCTGTCCCGCAGCCGAAAGATTGACGGCATAAGCCTCGCCCATACCCTTTTCGGGTTTCTCGACGACAGCCTCGTCCTTTTTCTTCGCCGGATCCTGCGCCGTCTTCTTGACGGTGGACGCAATCGACGCATACGCCATTTGCGCGTTGGTGGTAACATTGTTGACAGCCATTTTACATTCCTCCTTGAAACATATAGACGCTAAAAACTCCTTTTCCACCAAAGCCATCATACCATAAATTCCTGCGCTGCACAAGACGCAAAAAAGAAAAAGCCTCTTTCCTCCACCAGAAAGAGACTTTTTGCTTATATTTATATAACAAAAATAATGTACGTCGTCAGGGCAATGGCTGCCAGCAAAGCGCTCAAAACCATCACGCCTTCTTTTGTCTTAGGCCGCCCAAAATGAAATTTTTCTCCCAATATACCGCGCCGATTGAAAAACCAAGACCGTGTACGCTTCTCGAACCACTTTTTCCGCCGATGCTCCCCGACCAGACGCAGGGCGATATGCGCGAGACAAAACGCGCTGATCAACGAACAAAAAATCCGACGCACAATCTCCGTATCCGTCAAATCCGATCCACCTCCATCGTTTCTATTATATAGAGTTCGCCGCAAAAATACAAGCCGCTCTCGCCGTTCTTCCTACCTCGACAGGAAAATCACCAGCCCGCCGACCAGCGGCGTCGCCGTGACCACCGCCTGCAGGACAGGACGCGGCGCGAGACTCGTGAACTTCGCGCCGATAAACGAGCCGATCACAAGACCGAGAAACGTCTGCACAAAAATCCCCATATCGAGATGACCGTTCAGGATATAGCCGAAGCTGCCCGCAATCGAGATCGGCAGGATGACGAGCATGCACGTCCCAATCGTCTTGAGCAGCGAAACGCCGAAAAACATCATCAGCGAAAGCTGGATGAACGCCGTCGCGCCGATGCCGAACGCGCCGGACAAGAAGCCCATGACGACGCCCGTTATCGAGCCGAGCATGAGCAGCTCGCGCCCCTGCGGCTGCGTTCTGCGGATATGGATATGACGGTCAAGCCAGTCCTTTTGATAAAGACGGATATACATGATGATTGCCGACAGGAACATCATCATCGCGGTGAAGAATCCCAATTCCTTCGTCGGCAGGCTGTGAGCGACCTGCGCGCCGAGAAACGCGCCGACCATGCCCGCGCCGCCGATCACGAGCCCCATCTTGACCTCGACCTCGCCCTCCCTGAGATGACTGATCGTTCCGGAAATCATCGTGAAGATCATCGCCGTGATCGCCACCGCCAGCGCCTCATGCATAGGCACGCCATAACCCGCCACGAGCAACGCGATCGTCATGCCCGATCCGCCCGCGCCGCAAAAGCCGAGCAAGAACCCCATCGCCAGCATTCCCGCGAAAATCATTGCGAACATACCTTTCTTTTTGCAATCAACTATGCTATAATACGATTCGAGAGACAGTAGATGTACGTCGGTTTGCTCCCGTAAGGGAGGTGATGCCAATGACGGTGTTTGAAACGCTTTCTTTAATGATCGCCTTCGGACTCCTGATTGTGGCAGTCCTTTCATACAGGCGCTAGTTTCCACTCGGAAATGAAAAAACCGCGTATGTTGCGAGGTTTTTTCTGAACGTAAAACTTCAGGGAGAGCCGACGCTCCGAACATCGACTGTCTCTTTCTATGTTTATTATACCATGATTCGAGTAATCGTCAATATGACAAAGCCCCTACCGAAGCAGGGAATACGAACAAGTCTTTCCATT
>JAFZRW010000029.1 GCA_017619685.1 Schwartzia sp. (in: firmicutes) | reverse complement strand
GATGGCTGGGTGGCGCACCTGTTCCCATCCCGAACACAGAAGTTAAGCACCCATACGCCGAAAGTACTTGGCTGGAGACGGCCCGGGAGGTTAGGGAGCTGCCGGTTTGATTAAGCGTTCGCTTTCGCGGACGCTTTTTTCTTTGCAAATGATTTGTCGACGAGTCATTGTTGGCAAAATTTTTTTTCCCTATTGCAGGGATTGTTTATTTTATGTAGAATATAACAAGGTACAAGGGGAACCACATCGCATTTAAAGAGGGGGAACTGAATTATGACTTCGGAAGAACTTTTTAACGCGTTCAAGGCGATCATGCCTTATTTCAACCCGGTTACGAGGGATGATTTGGCGATCCGATTGACGGATCGGGAAAAAATTATAGCCTATCTTCCGGGAAATCAGGTCGACATTCACAATAAAGTCGGAGATCCAATCACTCAGCGCATGGCGCACTGCATGAAGGAAAATCGTGCGGAAGAATATAACCTGGAGAGGGAACGGTACGGCATAGCGGTCAAGATCATCAACGTGCCGCTTCATGACGACAGCGGTTCCGTCATCGGCATGTTTTCCACGATCCTGAATATTGACAACAGTTTGCAGCTGGTCGAGACTGTCAAGTCCCTCACGAATCTGACGCAGACCGTGTACGATTCCGTAGAGCAGGTGGCGAAAAGCGCGACCGAGTTGGCGGATGCGGGCCAGCAGTCGATTTCGCAGGCGACGGCGCTGAAAGAAAAGAATGCAGATACCGTCAAGGTCATCGACTTCATCAACGGTATCGCCGGTCAGACGAATCTTCTCGGTTTGAACGCCGCTATCGAGGCGGCGCGCGCGGGCGAGCAGGGGCGCGGCTTCGCGGTCGTCGCGGAGGAAGTCCGTAAGCTGGCCGAGCAGTCCCGCGAAGCGACGGAGAAGATCCAGCAGACGCTGAACGATATGAATTCTGCTGTCAACGAGATTTCCCGTGCGATTGAGACGACGGGTGCGATCAGCCAGGAACAGGCGGCGTCGACGGAAGAAATCACGGCGAACCTTGCCGAGGTTACGAAGGCGATCAAGGAACTGGAGGCGTTCGCGCAGTCGATGTGCTAACGACGCAAGGCGAAAACAGAATCGGAACAAGCGCTTGCATGAAAGGCGTATCCATTGTACAATGGATACGCCTTTTTTACGAGAGCACTTAAGGAAACGTCGAACAAGTCCCTCCGCGCCTCTGACGGGTCTTTTCCCGACTGTCGTCGTCAATCCCCTCTCGACGTAGCTCTGCTACGCCTTCGAGGGCCTTTCCTAGGCAGTCGAAAAAATCCCTCGCCAGATGCACGAATTGACTTATTCGTCGTTTCCTTAACGAGTGCGAGCGCTAGTTAATAAGTAATTCAGCGCAAGGTTCAGATCTTATATAAAGAAAGGATTTTGGGCATGAAGGTCGTTATTTTGGCGGGAGGCGGCGGCACGAGGCTGTTCCCACTGTCCCGTTCCTGTTATCCGAAGCAGTTTTTGCGTATCGGCGCGGAACATTCGCTTTTCGGGCAGACCGTCGAGCGGTTTTTGCGCTTGGCGGCACCGGAAGATATCGTCGTCGTGACGCAGGAAGCGTATTTCTTCCATGTGCGGGCAGAGCTTCGCGAGGCGGGAGCCGACGCGGCGCACGTGCTTCTGGAGCCGGTGGGGAGGAATACTGCGCCTGCCATTGCGCTGGCGATGGCGTATTGCCGTGAACGGCTCGGCGCGGATGAAAATGAGATCCTTTGCGTAGCGCCGTCGGATCATGTGATTCGTCCGGTGGAGCGGTTTGCGGATATCGTACGGACGGCGGCGGAGCGCGCGGCGCAAGGCGATATCGTGACGCTGGGCGTGCCGCCGACTGCGCCGGAAACGGGCTACGGCTATATCGAGGCAGAGCCGGGCGACGCGCCGGTGCGGCGTGCGGTTCGCTTCAAGGAAAAGCCGACGCGGGAGACGGCGGAGGAATATCTGCGTGCAGGCAATTATTACTGGAATAGCGGCATGTTCCTTTTCCGCATGGGAACGATGCGGGACGAACTTTCCGCTTTCGCGCCGGAACTTTCGGCGGTCGCGGCGGGAAGCGTAGCGCAGGCGAAAGAAAAATTTCCTACGCTGCCGTCGATTTCCATCGACTACGCCGTTGCGGAGCATTCCAAAAAAATGGCTGTGGCGCCGCTTGCCGGCGTTTCGTGGAACGACGTCGGCAGTTTCGACGCGATTGCCGATATGTTGGCGGAGACGGACGGGAATGCGTTTTCCGGCGACGTCCGCGCTGAAGACTGCGAAAATACGATGATCCTCGCCGACGGGCGACTCGTCGTCGGCCTGCATTTGAAAGACCTTCTCGTCGTCGATACGCCGGACGCTCTGCTCGTCGCGAAAAAAGGCGCCTCGCAGGAAATCAAGGGCGTCGTCGAGGCGCTGAAGAAAGAAGGGCGTCGCGAGGCGGATGAAAACGTCA
Source organism: Schwartzia sp. (in: firmicutes) (assembly GCA_017619685.1). GTDB lineage: Bacteria > Bacillota > Negativicutes > Selenomonadales > Selenomonadaceae > RUG12372. Next base: position 162 of record JAFZRW010000029.1, on the reverse strand, counting down.
CGATGTATCGTCCTTGGGGAAAATATACGACGCTGGCGGAAGGCGACGGCTACAAGGTCAAGCGGATTGTCATCAATCCGGGGCAGAGCATCAGCCTGCAGATCCATTACCATCGCAGCGAGCATTGGACGGTCATTCGCGGCACCGGCAAACTGACGCTGG
>JAFZRW010000028.1 GCA_017619685.1 Schwartzia sp. (in: firmicutes) | reverse complement strand
CCATTGATATATCAGCCTCTTGAGCCAATCCTTTTTCGCTCACGAAAAAAACGAAGTACAAATTTTTGACTAAAATAATTTTTTGCAGGATTCGATGGGAGGTAAGAAGCCCTACGGGGAAAAGGATTTGCCGACACCTCGTCAAGCAATCCTCAAAACCGAATTGCGTCGATCATTACTTTGGGAACTTCTCCCTCTTCAACCGCCTGCGGCAATCCCTGACGAGGAGGGCACAGAACTACCGCACTTTCATTGACGGCGTAAGAAAGGAAAGTGTATAATAGAAAAAAGTAAAGGAGGAAGCGGCTATGTTGGCAATAGAAGGATACTATGACGGATTGTCTTTTCAGCCATTGGAAAAACCACGAGCCAAAACGAATCAACGAGTCATTATAACGATTATGGACGATTTTGTAGAGGCGCCGAAAGCCGCTTGCAACAAACGCGCAGAAATAGCCAAGCAAGTACGCGGCATCCTCGCCGAATATGCCGATCCAAAATTAAGGGAACAGGAAAAAGGCGCGTGGGAAAGGGCGGCAGTTGAAAAGTATGGTAATATTTGACACGAATATGATATTGCGCTATATACTCAACGACGACAGGGACATGGCTGACAAAGCCGAAGCGTATATAAACAACGATGACGTTTTCGTGACTTTGGAGGTTATCGCCGAAGTCGTTTATGTGCTCAATGGCGTTTATCAAATGAATCGCGCCAAAATCGCTGAGGCAATCACTCTTTTCTTGGGCCTCGTCGATTGCAAGGAGAAGGCTGTTTTACAGTTTGCGCTCAATGCTTATGCAAATCACAGCCTCGATTTTGTGGATTGCGTCTTATATGCGTACAACAAAATCAGGCGAATCGAAATAGCGACATTTGACAAAAAGCTATTGCGCTTGCTTGCAAATTGAAAAACGATACAAACAAACGAGTGCCCCCGACCGCGAAAATAAACGCGGCGCGGAGGCGCTTTTCGTTGACGAACCGTTTTTTGAGGTATATAATTTTTATAGGAAATGTACAAGGAGGGAAACGCTATGAATGACGAACGATACATTTCGATTCGAGAATCGCTGATTGACGCTTGCAAGGAAGTTCATGAAATGCGTGCGGGCAGAATGCCGAAATTGACAATGGAAGATTTTTGGAAAAAAATTGACACCGAAATTCAAGCAGAAAAGGACGCTCCCCATGAGATTGATTCCAACGCCGCGTTTTGAACAGGACGTCAAATTCTACATCCGCAAAAAGAAATATCTGAAAATCAAAGAAGACATAAAAAGTGTAACCGATAAATTAGAGCACGGGCTTTTAGTCGGCGATGAATTACAGGATATAGTTGTCAGCGGCAAAACGTTCAAAGTCCGCATTGCGAACTCTTCCGCAAATGTCGGAAAAACAAACGGTTTTCGATTGCTTTACTATGTTGTTACGGAAGAAGGAGACATATATCTTTTGACCATCTATTCCAAAAAAGACGACGACAAAGTTTTAACAGATGCAGAAATCAGGGAGCTCATTAAACAATATGTATAACAGCAACCGTCCCCGACCGCAATAAAAATGCGGCGCGGGGCTTTTTTCTTCTATATTACAACACTATAAAAGCAATTAAAAAAGAGCGTCGCTTATTCTACGACGCTCCAAATCTTGACGGCTCCCACCGTCTGCTGACGCTGCCATTCCGGTTTCCGTTCCCGCGCTTCTTTTGTGCCTCGCGCGCGAATCTCGCTGATCAGGCTGTGCTGCAGCGGAAGCCGACGGCCGCCCTTCAGGCTTTGTCTTACTTGTTCCATATTTCCCCTCCTTCCTAAAAATTTTCGCCATTTTACCATATCTCAAAATTCTTTGCAACCTCTTCCCTTCCGACCTTATTTCCTATATACTATAAAAAGTGGAGAGAAAATTCATATTTATCAATGAAGGAGGCTGTCGTATGAAAAAATTTGTTTGCAGCGTCTGCGGGTATGTATTCGAGGGAGACGCTCCTCCGGCACAGTGCCCGATCTGCAAGGCTCCGGCGTCGAAATTCGTCGAGCAGAGCGGCGATCTCGTTTTCGCTGACCAGCACGTCGTCGGCGTGGCGAAAGGCGTCGATGAAAAGGTCATCGAAGGACTTCGCCAGAACTTCACCGGCGAATGCTCCGAAGTCGGCATGTATCTGGCCATGAGCCGCGTCGCCGACCGCGAGGGCTATCCCGAAATCGCCGAGGCGTTCAAACGTTACGCTTTTGAAGAGGCCGAGCACGCTGCGAAATTCGCCGAACTGCTGGGCGAGGTACTGACGGACAGCACGAAGAAGAACCTCGAAATGCGCGTCGACGCCGAGCATGGCGCCTGCGCGGGCAAAAAAGAGCTGGCAACGCTGGCGAAACAGCTCAATCTCGACGCAATCCATGATACGGTACACGAGATGGCAAAGGACGAAGCGCGCCACGGCTGCGGCTTCAAAGGTCTCCTCGACCGCTATTTCAAATAATACTAGCGAACGCAAAATATCCCCTGGCTGCGCCAGGGGATATTTTTCTTGCTGATTTTTACTCGGTACGCACCGCTTTCATTTCTTTCTTGCGGATATACATAGCCTTGTCCGCGCGTTTGAACACGTTCGCGGCGGAGCTGTCCGTCACCGGATCGTAGTAAGCGACGCCGATGGCCGCGGAAATCCGTTCCCATGGCTCCAGCGTAGCGTCCTGTGCCATTTCCTCAATCTTCGCGTTAAACTGCGCCACCAGCGCGTCCACGTTCTTGTAATCGTTGTTTTCCAGCACGACGGCGAACTCGTCGCCGCCAATACGGAAGACCGGCGAATGGTCGAAAATCGTGCAGACCATGTGACAGAGTTTCTTGATTGCGATATTGCCCTGCTCATGCCCGTATGTATCGTTGATCCGCTTCAGGAAGTTCAGGTCGATCATCGCGATGCCGAACTCTTTGCCATCATGACCTTGCATTTCCCACTCGACGCGGCGAATTTCTTTATCATAGGCCGTCTTGTTGCGGATGCCCGTCAGCGCGTCCTTGTTCACCATCTCGGACATGGCGTCGGCCTTTTCCTGCGCCTCGCCCAAGCGTTTCGTCGTGTCCACGAGACTCTTCATATAGTTTTCCAGCTCGAGGATCATTGCCGACGCCTGCATGGAGAGGGCCGCCAGTTCGTCGCCGCCCGTCGCGTCCTTCTCGATCGTTCCTGCAATCTCCGCGTCCTTGACTTCGGCGTACTTTTTGATGTTCTCGCCGAGACGCACGATCTTGGAGATATAGCGGCGATTGATATACCACAGCAACACCAGCACGCACAGGATCACGATGGCGCCGACGCCCGCGATCTGCTTCAGCGTGTTGTCCAAGATTCCTTCATTGACAGTCTTGACCTCGACTTCCGTGCCGATCAGGCCAAGCTTCTTGCCGTTGATGATCAGCGGCGTATAGTAAGCGTAGGTGTGGCCCCATTCGTTGTCCCAGACTTGGGATTTATCGAGTTTCCTGCCCGTGAACCACGCTTCCCACTGCACCGGGTATTTTTCGATCGGATCGTTATATTCGTCGCCGAGGTACAGGATTTTCCCGTCGCTGTCCTTCTTCGCCGTGCGCTCGCCGTCGATCATATAAACCATGTTGAAGATTTCTTCCTTCGGCACGAGGTAATAAGTGTACGGGATATTAAACGCCACCCGCGCCTCCTCGAAGGTCAGCAGCCAGTATTCATGGTAATAGATGAACCACGCTTTCTGGACCTCGGGATCCATATCGTCGAACTCGATATCCACGCCGAAGGTCCGCCCCGAGTGGTGCATGGCAAAGAGTTTCTCGTATTCCGCCTGCGCCGCGCGATAGTTATTGATGTCAAACGGGATATCGACCTCGGCGAAATGCGCCATATAATATCTCTGGTAAATGGCAAAATTATCCTGATCCTGCAGGATCAGGCGTTCCAAATAGGCGCCGATGTCGCGGATATTTCTCTCGCACTGCCTTCTGTAGGACTCCATTTGGCTGTAATACGTCGCAAGGCCGCCCAAAGCAACCGCGATGACCGTGAAAATCGTAAAAATCAGGCCAAACTTGAACAGCAGGCTTCTTTTTTTGTCATTCATCCGAATCCCGCGCCCTCCCTAAGAAATCAACCTATTTATAATTATTATACTTGCTTTATTCCTGTTTTGCAAATAAACAAAAAAACTCCCGGGACGATTCCCGAGAGCCTTGATTTTCTATGGTGCCGAAGGCCGGACTTGAACCGGCACGTAGTTGCCTACGGCAGATTTTGAGTCTGCTGCGTCTGCCATTCCGCCACTCCGGCGCGCCATCAATAATAGGAAGTATACCCTTGTGCCCGCCGATTGTCAAGCACTTTTCTTGCCGCCGCCCGCGCGGCGTGCTATGATGGAGCAGAAAGGACGATTGAAATGAAAACGAAAGTTCCCGCCCCGCTCGATAAAATTGCGCGCCCCCTGCTTCGGTGGTTTCGCGCCCGCGCCCGGTCGCTGCCGTGGCGCGACGATCCACGCCCCTATTACGTTTGGGTGTCGGAAATCATGCTCCAGCAAACACGCGTCGCGGCAGTCATGCCCTATTTCACGCGGTTCATCGCCGCGCTGCCCGACGTCGCGTCGCTGGCCGCCGCAGACGACGACGCGCTGATGAAGCTCTGGGAGGGCCTTGGCTATTACAGCCGCGCGCGCAACCTGAAAAAAGCCGCGAATCTCATCATGGAAGAACACGGCGGCGTCGTGCCCAAAGATTTCGACGCGCTCTTGAAACTGCCGGGCGTCGGGCGCTACACGGCGGGCGCGATCAGTTCCATCGCATACGGCCTGCGCACACCCGCCGTGGACGGCAACGTGCTCCGCGTCGTCGCGCGCCTCACCGCGTCCCGCGAAGATATCCTGCGCGACAAGACGAAACGCGCGGTGGAGGACGACCTTGCCGCCGTCATGCCGAAGGAAGCTGGACAATTCAACCAAGCCATGATGGAGCTTGGCGCGCTGGTCTGTCTGCCGCGCGCCGCCCGCTGCGACGAGTGCCCGCTGGCCGCGCTTTGCCGCGCGCACGCGGCAGGTCTTGAGGCCGAGCTTCCCGTCAAGTCGCCGAAAAAAGAGCGGCGCGTCGAAGCGCGGACGGTTCTCCTGATCGAGCAGGACGGACGATTTGCCATCGCCAAGCGGCCGCGGCGCGGCCTTCTCGCAGGGTTATGGGAGTTTCCGAACTTCGCAGGCGAAAAAAATCGCGCGGAGGTCCTCGCGATCTGCAAAAACGCGGGGCTTTCTCCGAAAAGCGTACGCCGCATGAAAGCGGCCCGCCACATCTTCACGCACATCGAATGGAATCTTTCCGGCTGGCATATCCGTCTTTCCGACGCGCCGAAAGAATCCCTGCGGGAGCCGCGCTCAGTCTATGCTGCCTCTCCGCTCCCACCGCTCACATGGGCGACGCAAAAAGAACTATCCGATACTTACAGCATTCCCGCCGCGTTTCAAGCCTACGCGCCCAAAAACGCCTGACTCTCCCATGTATACATACAAGTCTTATAGGAATCAAATAAAATTTGTGCTATTATAATGTCCTGGTCATTAAAATATCGCGTCCTTGCCCTCCCCTATGGGGAGGAGCGAAACAGTCCAGTGGACTGTTTCGGCTTTAGCGGTGGGTGAGGTTTTGTGACGCTATGCTTACGTTAGACGCTACGTTATAAGACCTCATCCGACGCGCTACGCGCGCCACCTTCCCCAGTGGGGAAGGCAAGATTTCGTTATTTTTAATGGTTGAAGTAATAGAACGTGTTAATTTCGCATTTGTTTGTATGGAGGAAAATGAAATGGCTTATTTGAACGAAAACTATCTAAAACTGCCGGGAAACTATCTGTTTTCCGAAGTCGCGCGCCGCGTCGCCGCCTACCGCGAGGAACATCCGGAGGCCGAGATCATTCGGCTCGGCATCGGCGACGTGACGCTGCCGCTGCCTGCGGCCTCCATCGCCGCCATGCACGCCGCCGTCGACGAGATGGCGAAAAAGGAGACGTTTCGCGGCTACGGCCCCGAGCAGGGCTACGACTTCCTGATCGACGCCATCATCGGGAAAAACTATACGTCCCTCGGCCTCAAAATATCTCGGGACGAAGTTTTCGTCAGCGACGGCTCGAAAAGCGACTGCGGCAACATACAGGAAATATTTTCCGCAGACGCCTCCATCGCCATCACCGACCCCGTCTACCCCGTCTATCTCGACACGAACGTCATGGCGGGGCGCACGGGCGCTCTCGACAAAGACGGCCGCTTCGCCGGCGTCGCCTACCTCCCGTCCACGGAAGAAAACGGCTTCGCGCCCGCGCTTCCCGACCGTCCGGTGGACATGATCTATCTCTGCTGCCCGAACAATCCGACAGGCACCACGCTTTCCCGCACGGAGCTTGCAAAATGGGTGGACTACGCGCGCGCGAACGACGCGGTGATTCTGTTCGACGCCGCCTATGCCGCCTATATCACCGAGCCGGACATTCCGCGCTCCATTTACGAAATCGAAGGCGCCCGCGAAGTCGCCATCGAGTTCCGCTCTTTCTCCAAGACCGCAGGATTCACAGGCACGCGCTGCGGCTATACCGTAGTCCCGCAATCCGTCACCGCCAAAGCGAAAGACGGCTCCCGCCATCCGCTGAACGCCCTCTGGGCGCGCCGCCACTCGACGAAATTCAACGGCACGGCCTACATCATCCAGCGCGGAGCCGCCGCCATCTACACCGACGAAGGACAGAAACAAGTCGCCGAAAACATCGCCTATTATATGGAAAACGCGCGCATCATCCGCGAAGGTCTTTCCTCTCTCGGCCTCTCCGTCTTCGGCGGCGTGAACGCGCCCTATATCTGGCTCAAAACGCCGAACGCAATGCCCTCGTGGGATTTCTTCGACAAGCTGCTCCGCGAGGCGAACGTCGTCGGCACGCCGGGCGCGGGCTTCGGCCCCAGCGGCGAAGGATATTTCCGCCTTACCGCATTCGGCGCGCGGGAAGATACGGAAAAAGCGATCGCCCGCATTCGTGAAAAACTCGCGCTTTAATCAATCCATGGGAGTTTTTTCTCAATTTCTTTGAAACGACAAACAACCTCCGTCGCCTATGATATAATAATATAATGTAATATTGTATTTTGAGTTTTTTCATCTTTGGGTATGGAAGCCCATAAAGATAAGGAACTGGAAGCAAATAAGTTAGGAAGATTGCGCGGGATAAATTTTCACTGTCGAGGCGGAGGAAGGAGGCATAGCGGGCTATGCCGACTGACGACAACGAAGACAGCGGAAATTTAGACAAGCAAGATTCCTGAGTTATTTGTGTACAGTTCCTAACGTCGGAGGAAATACGCGATGATCAACCTGCTCCTCAAGGACTTGCGCCCCGGCATGGTTACGGCGCAAAGCATCTGCAATCAAAACGGCGACGTCGTTTTGAAGCGCGGCGAGCCCCTTACGGACGCGAATATCGACAAGCTCGTCGAAATCGGCCTTCCGGACATTTGTGTCACGTCCGTCAACACAGGCGCTTCGATTATGCCGCCGTCCGATATCCTGGCGGAAAAAACGCGCGCAGACGCGATCCATAAAGTCTACGGCACGTTCCGCGCGCTGGAGGAGACCGGAGAACTCGATCCCGCGGTTTTGACGCCGACCGCCGAGGCCATCCTGACGGAAGCACTGGATAATCGGGAAAATCTCGTGCAGCTTACCGACATTCGTATGCATGACGACTACACCTTCGCGCACAGCGTAAACGTCGCCCTCCTTTCCGCGATCCTCGGCTCGCTCTGCGACCTGACCGGCGCGGAACTCATTACCCTCGTTATGGGCGGCCTCCTGCACGACATCGGCAAGCTCATCATTCCGAACGAAATCCTGACGAAGCCCGAGCAGCTTTCCCGACGTGAGCTTTACATCGTACAGATGCACCCTGATGCGGGCCGCGTCAAGCTCGGCACGCTTTCCGCGCCCTCCGCGCCCATGCTCGCCACCATCGCGGGCCAGCATCACGAGCACATGGACGGACGCGGCTATCCCGACCATATCTCCGGCGACCAGATTCACCGCTTCTCGCGTATCGTCGCCATCGCCGACGTCTACGACGCGCTGACGAGCAACCGCGTCTACAAGCCGGCCTATCGGCCGCATATCGCGTACAAGATCATGACGAAATGCTCGCCCGGACACTTCGACGAAAGACTCCTGAAGCTCTTCTTCGACAACGTCGCTGTCTATCCCGTGGGTACCGTGCTCAAGACGTCGATGGGCTACGCCATCGTCAAAAAAGTGGAGTTCGGCCGCACGCTGACGCCGACCGTATGCGTATTCGGCGATCTCGCCGGCGAGCGCCTCGATCACCCCTTCGACGTCGACCTCTCCAAGTGCGCGCCGGACGTCATCATCAACGCTCTGGAAGAACTGGAGCTGATGCCGCTGCTCTTCCGCATGCGCGTCGACCCCACGCAATATTTGAAAGATAATTGAACGCAAGCACGAAAAAAGCCGCCACGTTGTGACGGCTTTTTATTGTACGATGTATTCTACGATGCATTCTGTGCGTGTTACTGCGCGAGCGAATTGACCTTCTTCGCGAGACGCGACTTCTTGCGGGCCGCGTTGTTCTTGTGATAGACATGATTCGCAGCGGCCTGGTCGATGGTCTTGCAGGCATCGTGCAGGAGGGTCTTCGCTTCGTCCGCATTCCCTGCGGCAACGGCGTCGAGCACTTTGCGGGACGCTTTCTTAACGCGCGTCTTCTCGGCCACGTTCTTCGCATGACGCTTCGCATCGGTCTTGACACTCAGAATCGATGATTTGATATTCGGCAAAACTTTCACCCCCCTTTCCTTTTTTTCGTTACCGATGTATTTTATCACGTGAATTTTGAAAATGCAACTGTTATTTTT
>JAFZRW010000006.1 GCA_017619685.1 Schwartzia sp. (in: firmicutes) | reverse complement strand
CTTTCCCGCCGCTGGCGGAGCGATTCGTACATCAGAATCGCGCCCGCTACGGACGCGTTCAAAGAATTGATCTTTCCCAGCATCGGAATCCTGACGAGCACGTCGCAGCTTTCACGCACAAGACGCGATATGCCCCGTCCTTCGCTGCCGATTACGAGCACCAGCGCGCCCGTCAAATCCGCTTCAAAATAATCCGCCGCGCCATCCATATCCGCACCGACAATCCAAAAGCCTTCTTTCTTCAGCTCCCGAATCGTCTGCGCGACGTTGCCGATACGCGCCACCGGTACATACTCCACCGCGCCGGCGGACGTCTTCGCGACTGTCGCGGACAGAGGACAGCTCCGACGCTTCGGAATCAGCACGCCGTCAACTCCGACGGCGTCTGCCGTCCGAAGTACGGCGCCCAAATTGTGCGGGTCTTCCAACTCGTCCAGCAACAAAAGAAACGGCGGACCGTCTTTTCTCTGCGCCGTGTCCAGAATTTCTTCCAGCGGCGTATATTCCACGGGCGAAGTATAGGCAAGCACGCCTTGATGGCGAAAGCCTTTTGCCGCCGCCTCGATCTGACTGCGCGGAACGGTCTCCACCACTGCGCCGCTCTCCCGCGCCAGATTTACGATTTCCCGGATTGAGCCTTGCGTGTCATGTTCGGCCACCAGCAGGCGATTGACCGTACGACCGCTTTTCAGCGCTTCCATCACGGCGTTGCGCCCGACAACGACATCCGCCGGCAGTTCTCTTCTTTCCGGCGGTCTTCCGACACGCTCCGATTGTCTTTCCGTTCCCACAGCTTTTTCCGTATCGATTGCGACGAATTTTTTCTTTTTTTCCATCTTATTCCACTCGCAGCTTAATCATTTCGCTGAACTTACCGCAAGTCATCTTGCCCTCGGGACAGCGCCTCGTCTGCACGCAGGTCGCCCCCGCGTTCTTGAAAAGCAACGGCGCGACTTTCTTAACCTCTTCCAGCATCTTGTAAGCCAGCGCGCGAATCTCCCATTGCGCGCGATTGCAACAGCGAAGATTGAAGAAATGCAGAAGCGACCGCGCGTTCATTGTCACGACGATTTTCGTTTCCGTCGCGTTCGACAATATATAGCGCGCATCTTCCTTCGGAACGCCCAGCTCCGTAAACTCGTCGTAAGCCGCACGAATCTCCTTCATCAGCGCATCGTATTTTTCCTTTGCCGCCGGAATCTCCGCAATGGACGGCGGCGTGACATAGACGAAATCGTGCGCGGCGACATAACGCTGCGACTGCTGTGAATAAGAAGCGATGCGATGCCGGACAAGCTGATGCGTCAGTGTCCGCGACACGCCTTCGACGCCAAACGTGAAGGAAACGTGCTCCAACGTCGAGGCATGCCCCATCTCGACCAACATCTTCACCATCTTCTCCACCGTCTCCGGCGTCATTTTTTCCGCGAGTTCTTTTGCGCCGGACGGCGAATAGCAAAGACGCGCCGCCATCGCGACGACGCGGTCCGGCTCCGGCGTATGCTCCAAAAGCGTTACCTCAATCATGATTTCCTCCTACTTGCCCGACGCGCGCGTTTCCATCATCTGTCTCGCGACCGCCTGAAACGCCGCCTCTGAAATTTCCCGAAGCCTCTCGTGCTCCTCTCTGAGATACAACACCCCCAGAAGCGCCTCAAAGCCGGTGCTGATATGATATTCATGCACTGACGAAGCGCGTGGCGTACGGCTGTGTGCGTTCCTTCCACGCCGAAAAACATCTTTCTCCTCAGCGCTCAGCATTGGCTCGATTTCCGCATACGCCCTCGCCTGCCAGACGGCGGACACGATTTTCGCGCCAAACTGATTCAAAATCTGCACTTGGGACTGCGTATATGACAAAAGCCGCTTCCGGACAAAGAGATGAAAATACGCATCCCCGACATAAGCGAGCACTAAAGGCGGCAGCGCCGCCGCGTCAATTACCCCATACCGCTCGCGAACGCCGCCCGCCTCGTCCGGCTCAAACACCGCATCCGCAATTTTCCGCGCCGCTTTGAACTTCATGCGTGTTTCCACCGCGTACCCGCCGCGGAATCCTCGAGTACTATGCCGCGCTCTTTCAGCGCGTCGCGAATCTCGTCCGCCCGAGCCCAGTTTTTCGCCTTGCGCGCGGCAAGCCGTTCCTCAACCAAAGCTTCAATTTCCGCGTCTTCTCCGCTCTTTTCCGCCGTATCTTTTTCAAGAATCCCGATGATTTCCGCCATATCGTCGAACGCCGCCCGAACGCGTCGGAAATTTGCCGCGTCAAAGGGTTTGCCATGATTGACGACATCGTTGTAATAGACGTTGACGTCTTTCGCCACGGCGAAAAGGCGGCTGATGGCGAGCGCGGTATTGAAATCGTCCGCCATATCGCCGTAAAAAGCTTCCCGTGCCGTCTCTGCCGAGTCCGCAAACTGCGCCGCCGTATCCGCCGTACCCTCACGCCCGGAAAGCTCGTCCAGACTCGTTTTCGCATTCGCAAGACGCGAAAGCCCAGCCTGCGCGTCGCGAAGCCGCTCGTCGCTGAAATCCAGCGGACTGCGGTAATGCGTCTGCAAAATGAAGAACCGCACAACCTCGCCCGGATATTTTTGCAGAATATCCGCCACCGTGAAGAAATTGTTCAGCGACTTGCTCATCTTCTCGTTATGGATTGTAATGAAACCGTTGTGCACCCAATACCGCGCGAAGCAGTCCGAACCGCCGCAATACGCCTGCGACTGCGCAATCTCATTCTCATGGTGCGGGAAAATCAAGTCGCTGCCGCCGCCATGGAAATCAAACGTCTTGCCAAGATACTTGAGCGACATCGCCGAGCATTCGATGTGCCAGCCGGGACGGCCTTTGCCCCACGGGCTTTCCCAAAACGGCTCGCCCGGCTTCGCCGCTTTCCATAGCGCGAAATCCATCGGGTTCTTTTTCCGCTCGTCCACCTCGACGCGCGCCCCCGCCATCATATCGTCAAGATTGCGTCCGCTGAGCTTTCCGTATTCTGCGAAAGACTCCACGCTGTAATAGACGTCTCCTTCCAACTCATAAGCGAAACCCTTGTCCACAAGGCCCTGCACCATCTCGATAATCTCGGGAATCGTCTCCGAGACGCGGGGATAAACGTCCGCACGACGGACGTTCAGTTCGTCCATCACGCGAAAATACGCGTCGATATACTGATCCGCAACGTCTTTCCATGTCACGCCGCGCTCGTTCGCCGTGCGAATAATCTTGTCGTCCACGTCCGTGAAATTTTGGATATAGCGAACCGCATAACCGCACTTTGCAAAAAAACGGCGAATCACATCCCATGTCACAAATGGACGCGCGTTTCCGATATGCGGATCGTTGTACGGCGTGACGCCGCAGACATAGATGCCGACCTTCCCTTCTTCCAGCGGGGAAAACGTCTCCTTCTGCCGCGACATCGTATTGTAAACCTTGATTTCCCGTGCCATCTTTCTCTCTTACACCTCGTTTTTCAAAACGTCTAAAATCCCGTAACCGAGTGCGGGGCTTCCGTCCGGCATCTTCGCCGCTTCGAGCTCTTCCAGTGTGAAACCGCTTTCCTTGAATACGGCGACAAGATTGTCTCGCGCCGCTTCCGCCTTTTCCTTCGCGTCGCGGTACTTACGCCCGACCGAACCCATCAGACGGATCGACGACAAATCCGTCTCAGCGATCAAATACGCCGTCCCCGCTTCGTTAATGCGATCAATTCTTTCCATTGGAAATCTCCTTATAAAAATTCAACCTAACTATTTTATTTTATCAAAAGCGGACAAAAAAGCAACCGACGCCGTCAAACAGAAATTAAAATCGCGTCGCCGTCTGACAGGCGATAAATATACGCCTCGTCGACGGCGCGCCCCGTGACTGCCTGCACAGCGCGAACATACAGCCGAATCTGCTCGCGGTAGCGCGCGCGAATCGTCTCCTGCGTCGCGCCGCGATCTGTTTTATAATCAATCAGCACGATGCGCCCGTCTGCATCCTCAAAAAACACGTCGATAACGCCCTGCAAAAAAATCTTGTCATCCGGCGAAGCGTCCGGCACGACCTCCGAAGCGGAAATCAGCAAGCTGAACGGCTGCTCCCTTCGGCACATTTTTGCATCTTTCATGCGCCGCCCGAGCGGCGAAGCAAAAAATCCCGCAATCGGCGACACGCGCACAGCGCGCCGTTCTTCTTCCGTCAAGACGCCCTCCACGCAAAAACGTGCAAGCTGCGCCTCCACGTCCGCCGCGTCAAGCGGTCCGTCCAGCGAAAGCCTCTGCATAACGTCGTGCATGAGCGTTCCAAACGCCGCGCCGCCTTTATGCGCCTGCTCCGGCGCGAGAAAATCGGGCGG
>JAFZRW010000027.1 GCA_017619685.1 Schwartzia sp. (in: firmicutes) | reverse complement strand
TTGCTATTTAATTTCTGATAGGATATACTATGTATATCCTATCAAGAGGAGGTATCGTCATGGAGGTCGCAAGCAGGGTATTCGTCTTGGGAAACAGCAACGCAATACGCATTCCGCGCCTCGTTATGGACGCACTTTCGCTTCGCGCCAACGACCCAGTTACGATGGAAGTGCGCGACAATGAACTCATTTTGAAAAAGCAGGTACGGAAAACGGCGTATCCTTCCATCAGCGAACTTTTTGAAGGCTACACGGGAACCTATCAGCCTACGGAGATAGAAGCCAATGGGATTGTCGGAAGGGAGATGATCTGATTGGCTTACCAGCCAAAATCCGGCGACATTATTTGGATTGACTTCGACCCGCAGGCGGGCCACGAGCAGAAAGGGCGACGCCCCGCGCTTGTCGTATGGGGCGACGAGGCGCTTCGACGCATCCCCATGATGGCGCAAGTCTGCGCCATCAGCAACACGGACAATCATTATCCCCTTCATGTACCGCTCGAAAACGCTTGCCAAAACACCACCGGCTTCGTTTTCTGCGAACAAAACCGCGTTCTTGATTTGGAAGCCCGCAATGCCGAATACAAAGACGCCGTTTCAAAAGAGACGCTGGAAAAAGTGAAAGGGATATTGCGCGCACTGTTGGACTAATACGGGAGGCAAACAAAATGTGGCACGTCAATCTTTGTCATGACTTTCGTTACGGAAAAATCATGTACAACCAGCTCGACCAATACGTCGGGAAATCGCTACGCCTTTACGGGGAATACAGCCAAGGGGAAGCGGATTTCTTCGGACAAATCGTGAAGCCCGGCCACCTCGTCGTCGAAGCGGGCGCGAACATCGGCTCGCACACGATCCATCTGGCGCAGCTCGCAGGCGACGAAGGCCAGGTCTGGGCATTCGAGCCGCAGCGCCTCGTCTTCCAGCTTCTGGCCGGAAACGTCGCACTGAACAGCCTGACAAACGTGCATTGCCTGCAAAAATGTCTCGGAGACGCCGACGGGAGCATCGTCAAAGTCCCCGTCCTGAACGTGAACGTCGTCAACAACTGGGGCGGATTGGAGCTTGGAAACTGCGCCGAGGGCGAGCCGGTCGAGCAGATCACGATCGACTCCCTCGATCTGCCGCGCTGCGATTTTTTCAAGATCGACGTCGAGGGCATGGAGCTTCAAGTCCTGCGCGGCGCGGAAAAAACGATCCGAAAATATCAGCCGGTCATCTATACGGAAGCCGACCGACAGGAGAAAAACGGGGCGCTGTTCGCCTATCTTCGTTCTCTTGGCTATCGCCTTTACTGGCACGAGCCGCCCCTTTACAATCCCGACAATTATTTCCACAATTCCGAGAACGTCTTCGCCCAGGTGACGAAACGGGAAGACGGAAGCACTTCCATCGCGCAGATCGTTTCTTCAAACGTTCTCTGCCTGCCGAAAGATTCCCCCATCAAGCTTGACGGCTTCACAGAAGTCGAATGATACGATAAAAGGCGTCGTCGAAATGCAAAATCGACGACGCCTTTTCATTATCTTTAATTCTTCTTTATTCTTCGTCCGGTTCTTCGCTTTTCAAGATATCCTCCACATAGGTCGGCAGCGCGAAGGAAGCCGCGTGGAGCTTCGGATTGTAATAGCGGGTCTTTATGCCGAGGCTTTCCCATCGCGCCCAGTCCACGCCTTTGACCGGGTGGTACTTTTTCGACGCGAAGCCGAAGAGCCAGTGGCCCGACGGATAGGTCGGGATATGCACCTGATAGACGCGCGCCAGCGGGAAGGAATTGACGATGCGCTTGTGCGCGCGCTGCATGGCGTGCGCCGTCTCCTGATAAAACGGGCTTTCATGCTGATTGACCATGATGCCGTCTTCCTTCAACGCACGGAAGCAGTTGCCGTAAAATTCCCGCGTGAAAAGCCCTTCGCCCGGGCCGAAAGGATCGGTGGAGTCCACGATGATCACGTCGTATTCGTCCTCATGATGGCGAATGAATTTCAGCCCGTCCTCATAGTGGATATGGACGCGCGGATCGTCGAGCTTTCCCGCCGTCTGCGGCAGATATTTCCTGCACGCGTCGACGACCTCTTCGTCGATCTCCACGAGGTCGATGTGCTCCAAATCCTTGTAGCGCACAAGCTCGCGCACCGAGCCGCCGTCGCCGCCGCCGATGACCAGCGCTTTGCGCGCGTTCGGGTGCGCGCAGAGCGGCACATGGACGATCATCTCATGGTACATGAACTCGTCCTTCTCGGTCAGCATGGTGTAGCCGTCCAGTACCAAAACGCGGCCAAACTCCAGCGAGTCAAAAATGTCGATGCGCTGGAACTCGCTCTTGCCGCTGTATATCTGCTTGTCTACCTTCATCGAGAACCGCACGTTTTCCGTATGCGGCTCCGTAAACCAAAGTTCCATTTATTTTTCCTCCACCACATTCAACCGACGAATCTCCATATCCTCCGGGCCCGTCATCGAGCAGCCCTTTTCCTTCGCGTAGCGGATATAGTCGAGAATCTCCTTCGTGATCAGCTCGCCCGGCGCAAGGATCGGGATTCCCGGCGGGTAGCACATCACGAATTCGCTGCAGACGCGTCCTTCCGTCTCGCCGATGGGCAGCGATTTCTTCGGCGCGTAAAACGCCTGCTGCGGCGCGAAAACGACCTGCGGCCGGATATATTCTGCCTCGAGCATTCCCGTCTGGTCCTTGCGGTAATTGCGCCGAATCTCCGAAAGCGCGGCCACAAGGCGCTCGATGTCCTTTTCGCGGTCGCCGACGGAAATATAGGCCAGAAGGTTCGCGATGTCGCCGAACTCCGTCTGGATGTCGTATTCGTCGCGCAAAAGGTCGTAAACCTCGATGCCCGCAAGTCCCGTGGGCCGCGTGAAAATCGAGAGCTTCGTCACGTCGAAATCGAAGACGGAGCCGCCGTTCACCAACTCGCGCGAATAAGCGTAATAATCGCCGATCTCGTTGATCTCCTCCCGCGCGTAC
The DNA here is from genome assembly GCA_017619685.1 of Schwartzia sp. (in: firmicutes). Taxonomy (GTDB): domain Bacteria; phylum Bacillota; class Negativicutes; order Selenomonadales; family Selenomonadaceae; genus RUG12372. The sequence continues at coordinate 4,004 of JAFZRW010000027.1, read as the reverse complement.
TCCACGAGGCGGATGACCTTGTCGAAGATCTCTTTTCCGTGCAGCGCAAGATTGCGCCGCGAAATGTCGAGGCTCGACATCAGGAGGTACGACGCGCTGGTGGTCTGCGTCAGGTTGATGATCTGATGGACATAGCCCTCGGAGACGCGGTCGCCGATCAAAAGGATCGAGCTTTGCGTCAGCGAACCGCCGGACTTGTGCATGCTGAGAGCGGCCATATCCGCCCCCGCGTGCATGGCCGCCGCCGGAAGGTCGTCGTGAAAATAGAAATGCGTGCCGTGAGCCTCGTCCGCCAAAAGCAAAAGCCCGTGCTCATGGGCGAGACGGGCGATAGAGCGGACGTCGGAACAAATGCCGTAATAGGTCGGATTATTGACAAAGACCGCTTTCGCTTTCGGATGGGCGAGAATCGCCGCTTCCACGGCCTCCGGTTTCATGCCGAGGGCGATACCGAGCCGCTTGTCCATGTCCGGATCGACATAGACCGGCGTCGCGCCGCAGAGAATCATCGCGTTAATGACGCTCCGATGGACGTTGCGCGGCAGGATGATCTCGTCGCCGCGTCCCGCCGCCGTCAATATCATCGCCTGCACCGCCGAAGTCGTGCCGCCGATCATGAAAAACGCATGAGCCGCGCCGAAAGCCTCCGCCGCCAGCCGCTCCGCATCGCGTATCACCGAAACGGGATGGCAGAGATTGTCCAGCATTTTCATCGAATTGACGTCCACAGAAAGGCATTTCTCTCCGAGAAACGCCGTCAGCTCCGGATTGCCGCGACCCCGTTTGTGTCCCGGCACGTCGAAAGGCACGAGACGCGCCGTCTTCATACGTTCCAGCGCCTCCAAGACCGGCGCGCTCTCCTGCGAAAGCTCCTTATTTTCCACTTCCCACGCCCCTAACAAAAATCAATACACGTTCTGTCCGCTGAAGATCTCGATCATTTCCCGCCGCAGGCTGTCGCCGATGGCGAGCCGCGTCTTCGGCGGGATCTCGTAAATATCGGTGTTGAACAGATAATTCTTCAAATCCAGTTCCTTGATCAGCATGCGCGTATGGAAAAGATTCGCCTGATAGACGTTGATGTCCACCGCATCGTAAACGTCCAGCGTCTCAGGATTGATATAGTCCTGGATCGACTTCATGGGAGTTTCCATGAAGATCTTCTTGCCGGTGATGTCCCGCGTAAAGCCGCGCACGCGGTAATCCATCGTAATGATGTCCGAATCGAAATTGCTGATCAGATAATCGAGGGTCTGGAGCGGCGAAATCGTGCCGCAGGTCGCCACGTCGATATCGACGCGGAACGTCGCGATGCTCGTGTCCGGATGATACTCCGGGTACGTATGCACCGTAACGTGGCTCTTGTCGAGGTGCGCCACTACCGCGTCGCGCATCGGCCGCGGCAGCTTCTCCCCGCGCTCCAGCGCGCCTTCCTCCGCGACGAGCAGCGTCACGCTCGCGCCCTGCGGATCGTAATCCTGTTTCGCGATATTGAGGATCTTCGCGCCGATCATTTCCGTGACGCGGGAAAGGATATTCGTCAGACGCTCGGAATTGTACTGCGAATCAATGTAACGGATATAGTCCTGCTGCTCGCGCTCCGTTTTCGCGTAGCAGATATCGTAAATATTGAAGCTCAAAGACTTCGTGAGGTTGTTGAATCCATACAACGTCAGTTTTTCTTCCAACTCAGCACCCCCAGCGCAGTAATAATTTGTGTAATCCAATTATAGGGGAACCCCCCCGAAAATGCAAGAAAATACCGACATAAAATAATTTGACGACAGCGGAATAACACGCTATGACTCGGCGAATATCGCCTCGTCGAAATGCCGTTTAAGGAGAGTTTGTCGTTGACAAACTATGAATTAAGGCATTATGACTCGGCGAATATCGCCTCGTCGAAATGCCGTTTAAGGAGAGTTTGTCGTTGACAAACTATGAATTAAGGCATTATAATGAGTACAAGAAAAGGTGCTCGCCGACAAACGGTCAGCCCCATTTGAAGTACTTCTTTTAGGAAGCCGCCTCAGCGTGGGAACTGGAAGGCGGCTTTTCTCATGCTTTTATAGCAACGATGATTAGCAAGACTGTAATCAGAAATGCTAAAAAATCATATATGCTCATAAGCATACCCCCTTTCAGGGGCTGAGTCTAGACCGCCTGCCGTGTGGCAAACACCTTTTCGTAGTCGATTGTATCACATTTTCACTCAACAAGCAAATATAAAGCGGACGGCGCTTTTGCGCCGCCCGCTTTTTTATTTGTTTGTATATTACACTTTGAACTTCGCGATATCTTCCTGCAGCGCGATCGCCATGTTCGCCAATTCGCCGGCCGCCTGCGTGATCTGGTGCATGACCGAAGCCTGCTCCTCGGTAGCCGCGGAGACGTTCTGGGATCTGTCCGTAACGCCGTTGGCCAGCGTCTGGATCTTCTGCACCGACTCCGTGACGTGCTGGCTGCTGGCCGTCGCATGGTTGATGCTGTTGATCGCGGTCTCGATATGATTGTACAGCTCGTTGACACGGTCGTCGATCTTCGCGAACGCGTCGCCCGCGCGATGCACGACCTCGGAGCTGGACTGCACTGCGGAATTCTGCCGCTCCATCGCGTCCACCGCCGCGTCGGTATCCTTCTGGATGCCGCCGATCAATGCCGAGATATTGCTGGCCGCCTCGCCGGACTGCTCCGCCAGCTTCCTGACTTCCTCAGCAACGACCGAGAAGCCGCGGCCCGCCTCGCCTGCGCGCGCCGCCTCGATAGCCGCGTTCAGCGCGAGGAGGTTCGTCTGGTCGGCGATATTGGAAATCGTCTCGACGATCTGGCCGATCTCTTTCGAGCGCTCGCCCAGCGTACTGACGACCTGCGACGCCTCTTCCATCTGGCTCGCCATCTGCTCCATGGAGCCGACAGCCTCGTTGACCGCCGCGCGGCCCTGCTCGACGCCCTCGCGGCTGCTCTGCGCCGTCTTCTTCATTTCCTGCGAAGCGTCATAAAGTTTCCGCATCTCGCTCGTCATGCCGTCGGTCTGCGTCGCGACGCCGCCCAGCTCGGAGCACTGCTCGCCCGCGCTCTCGGCCATCGAGATAACGGCGTTCGCCACGTTCGTGATTGTCTTCGTCGTATCGTTCGCGTTTGCCGTCAGCTCCTCGCTGGCCGCCGCGAGTTTCTCCGACGAGGACGCCACGCTCGCCATCAGCTCTCTCAGCGCTTTCTTCAGTTTGTTCGCCGACTCTGCGAGCTCGCCGATCTCGTCCGAGCTCGTAATTTCGAGATCTTCGCCGCGGAAATCGCCGCCGCCGATATCGAACAGCCGGTTGTTGACGACTTCCATCGTATCCATCATCTTGGTAATCGCAAACCACGAAATGGCGATCATGATAGCCAGCAGGACAATGCCCGCCACCGCGATGGACATGATGAACTTATTCTGGATCGCATTGAGCTGCTCCGTCGGGATACCGGCAAACAGCATGCCGACAACTTTGCCGTCGGCGCCTTTCAGCGGATGGTAGCCGCAGAGGTACTTGTTGCCAAGCACTTCCGCCTCGCCGACGAATTTACCCTGCTTGTTCAGGACCTGCTCAATGACCGCAGCCGACGCTTTCGTTCCCACCGGCCGCTTGCCGCCCTCGCCCTGGAAGGAAGTCGAGACGCGGGTATCGCCCCGGAAAATCGTGACATGGTCGCCCGACAAGGCCTTCAGCTTGTCGGCCAGCTCAAAGTTGCCGTTGATCTTCAAATCGCCCTTGTAAAGGTCTTCGCCTTTGACGCTCCAAGCCCCCGGATACTTCGTGTTGAACAAAGCTTCCATCTGGCCCAAATCGCCGTCAGCCTTCATCTCCAAGGCGACGTCGAAGCCCTCGCTCGCAGTGCGATAGGCGAGCACGCCCACGCAAACCGTGGACAGCAGTAGAATCAAAATGATTCCGATGATTGCCTTTGCTTTTAGTTTCATTGCCCCATACTCCCTTCCTTTTTTTCTCCGCTCCCTGCGAAGT
>JAFZRW010000026.1 GCA_017619685.1 Schwartzia sp. (in: firmicutes) | reverse complement strand
GTCCGCGCAAAGCTGGGCGTTTTTCAGCGAAAGCCAGATATGCTCGTCGTACTCTTCGTGATGCTCGTGCTTTTCTTCTTCGTGCTTATGTTTCTCTTCATGATGTTCATCTTTTTCATCATGCTTGTGCTCGTCTTTTTCATCATGGTGATGATGGTGCGCTTCCATGCCTTCTACCGTCTCCTCATGCTTCAGCCGGTCGCCGAGGGCGTCCATCAGGCGTACCGTGACCATGTTCTTGTTGACGGCTTCCTTGCGCGCTTTCTCGATCCATTGGTCCGACTCGCCGCCCACATAGATCAGGACGTCGCAGGACGAGATTTTCACGAGATCGTCCGCCGTCGGCTGGTAGCTGTGCATATCGACGCCGCTTTTGATGAGCATCGTCAGGTCTGCGTTCGCCGCTTCTTTGCCGAGGATTTCACGCGTCCAATCCTGGAGCGGGAAAATCGTAGTGACGATCTTCAGTTTCTTCGGCGCGCTCTTCTCTTCCGGCTTTTGCGCAGCCTGATTGCCGCAGCCGCCAAGAACCGCCACCAGCATCAGGCATACAAGAATCGATAACAACTTTTTCATGGGATAACTAACCTCCAATATTGTTCATATATATTCAGGGAACTTCTAAAAAGTCCTAAACTCCCCCGTCAGCTTCGCTGCCCCCCTCTATGAGGGGGCTTGTATAGAGAATCAGCGGCAGTCCGCACACAGGCCGTAAAGGACCGTGCGGCGCGCGTCTACGGCAAAGTCATGGTCGGCGGAAATATGCCGCTGCATTTCCTCGAACTGACCGCACCGGATATGCAAGAGTTTTCCGCAGCTCTCGCATTTGCAATGCACGAGCGGTTCCTCTGTCGGCTGCTCGCCCGTGTACTCGAAGCAGGCCGCGCTGCTCTCGTCCACGATATACTTGCGGAGCAGGCCCTCACGCACCAGATCGTCCACCTGACGATAAAGCGTCGTCGTGCCGATGGGACTTCCCAGCGACTCGAAATGTGCGCGAATGTCCGCCACCGTGATATGCTCGCCGCGCCTCGTCTCCAGGAAATCCAAGAGCGCCGTTCGCTGCTTCGTCTTGTATTTCATCGCGCCTCTCCTTTCATACAATAAAAAAGAAATTGGAAACCGTTTCCTATTTTAACAACCAAAAAGTTGCATGTCAATAAAAATGGAAACATAAAAATCCCGTCGGCAAAATAAACACCGAACGGGATTTCTTGTTTCTTGTTTCTTGTTGCTTTTTTCTTTATTGCGCGTCGAAAAGCGGCATCGACGCGAGGAAGATGATGTCCGTGCGCTGGGCGGCGGCACCTTCCGCTACCGCAGCCGCCTCGCCGATGACGATGCCTCCCGCCGCTTCTGCGAGTTTTCGCAGCGCCTTCATCGAGCCGCCCCGGCTGATGACGTCGTCGAGGAGCAGGACTTTCTTGCCCTTGATGCGCTTCATGTCCTCGTCCATGATATAAAGCTTCTGCGAGCCCAATGTCGTAATGGACTCGTCCTCCACGCCGAGAGGATGCTCCATATACGCTTTGACAGACTTGCGCGCCGTGATGTACCAGTTGAAACCGAGCAGCCGGGAAAGCGAGGCCGCAAGCGGAATGCCCTTCGTCTCGGCAGTCATGATGATCTCCGTTTCCTTCGGCACTTTCGGCAAGAGCGCCTTCGCACAGTTTTCCACCAGTTCCACATCGCCCAGCATGACGAACGCCGCGATCGCCTGCGTGTCCGAAAGGTTCAATATTGGGAGCTGGCGCGTGCAGCCCGCGATCTTCAGTTCATGGAATCGTGTTGCCATTGGTTGTTTCCTCCCTGTATATCATTCCTGAGTTATTGAACAGAAAGCACTTTGTAGTCCTGCGCCTCGACCGCCTCTTTGAGCTTTCCGGCGTCGACTTCCGCATTGAGCGCGACAACGGCCGTACCCGACTCGTGACTGACCTTTGCCTCCGCAACTTCCGGAATCGCCTCCAGCGCTTTCTTTACGCGCATCTCACAATGCCCGCACGTCATCCCCTCGATTTTCATGGACTTTTCCATCGTTCGCACCTCTTTCTTTTGCTCTTCTTTAGTTCCATTATATCTTTCCTCGCCGTACAGCTTGAAAAAATTCAGCCGCAGGGCGTTCGTAACGACGCAAAAACTCGAAAGGCTCATCGCCGCCGCGCCGAACATCGGCGTCAGCTTCCATCCCGTGAACGGGATGAATACGCCCGCTGCCAGCGGGATGCCTATGAGATTGTAGAAAAACGCCCAGAAAAGATTTTCCTTGATATTTTTCAACGTCGCCCGCGAAAGGCGAATCGCCGCCGCCGCATCCGTCAATCGGCTCTTCATCAATACTACGTCCGCCGCATCCACCGCCACGTCCGCACCCGCGCCTATGGCGACGCCCACATCGGCCCGCGTCAAAGCCGGCGCGTCGTTGACCCCGTCGCCGACCATCGCCGTCTTTCCCTTTTCCTGCAATTCGCGGATGACGCTTTCTTTTCCGTCGGGCAGCACGCCAGCAATCACATCGTCGACGCCCGCTTCGCTTCCGACGGCACGCGCCGTGCGCTCATTGTCCCCTGTCAGCATGACGGTCCTGACGCCCATGCTGCGGAGATCTTCTACGGCATGCCGGCTGTCCTCCTTGATGACGTCGGCGACGGCGATAAGGCCGAGCGCTTTGCCGTCACGGGCAAAGAACAACGGCGTTTTCCCCTCCCGTGCCAGCGCGTCCGCTTTTTCGGACAGGGTTTCTCCCAGCGTCGTTTTTTCCGCGATAAAGTCGCGGCTGCCGCCAAGAACATCTTGCCCGTCCATCGTCGCCGCAAGGCCGCGTCCCGGGATCGCCTCGAAGTTTTCCGTCGCTTCCGGCGAAAATCCCCTCGCCTCAGCGTAGCGCAATATCGCACGCGAAAGAGGATGCTCGCTTTTCGCTTCCAAAGCCAACGCGACGCGCAGCAGCTCGTCCTCCGCGACATCCGCCGCCGGATATATTCCGGTGACGTCCGGCTCGCCGCGCGTGATCGTTCCCGTCTTGTCGAGGGCGACGATTTCCGTTCGTCCAAGCAATTCCAGCGCTGCCGCTGTCTTAAACAGGATGCCGTTTTTCGCGCCGACGCCGCTTCCCGCCATGATGGCGACCGGCGTCGCAAGTCCCAGCGCGCACGGGCAGCTGATGACCAATACCGAAACGCCCCGCGCCACAGCGAAACCCGTTTCCGCGCCCAGCGCGAGCCAAACCAAAGCCGTCGCCACGGCCAATACAATGACGATCGGAACGAAGACGCCCGACACGCGGTCGGCAAGTTTCGCGATCGGCGCTTTCGTTGCCGCCGCGCTTTCGACAAGCCGGATAATCTGCGCCAGCGTCGTATCCTCGCCTACGCGGGTAGCGCGGCATTTGAGAAAACCGGACTGGTTCATCGTCGCCGACGATACGTTGTCCCCCGCCGCTTTGTCCACCGGCAGGCTCTCCCCCGTCAGCGCCGCCTCGTTCACCGCGCCGGCGCCCTCGAGCACGACGCCGTCCACGGGAATCTGTTCGCCGGGACGCACCACGAATATCTCGCCGAGTGCAATTTCCGACGCTGGAATCGTCGTCTCCGCGCCGTCGCTGATTACCGTCGCCGTGCGCGGCGCAAGCTGCATAAGTCCTTTCAGCGCGTCCGTGGTCTTTCCTTTCGAGCGGGCTTCGAGCATCTTGCCCACGGTGATCAGCGCAAGGATCATCGCCGCCGACTCAAAATAAAAATCTTCATGGTACGCCATCATCGCGGCCATATCGCCGGAAACGCCCGTCATGGCGAGGAGCGCGACGACGCTGTATGCAAAGGATGCGAAAGAACCGAGCGCCACCAATGTGTCCATATTCGGCGCGCCGCCGAAAAAGCTTTTCGCGCCACTGATGAAAAACGCCTGATTGACGACCATCACGATGCCGGACAAGAGCATTTGCACGATGCCCTGCGCGATCATATTGCCGTCAAGGAACGCCGGAAGCGGCCAGCCGAGCATCATGTGCCCCATCGAAAGGTACATCAGCGCGGCAAGAAATCCCAGCGACGCGATCAGGCGACGCCGCAGCGCAGGCGTTTCGTGATCTTCCAGAAGCGCCGCGTCCTCCGACATATCGCCGGACGCGCTTTTTTTCGCCTCGCCTTTCACCGACGCGCCGTAGCCCGCACCTTCGACGGCGGCAATGACCGCCGCAGGATCGGCGTTTCCCTCGACGCCCATCGAATTCGTCAAAAGACTGACCGCGCACGATTCTACGCCCTCGACTTTGCCGACTGCTTTCTCCACGCGCGCGACGCAGGCCGCGCAGCTCATTCCGGTAACATTGTATTGCTTCATAAATCACCGCAATTCCTATTTGGCCATATTCCCCAAAAACGACTTCGTTCTTTCTTCCTGCGGATGACCAAAAAGTTCGGCCGGAGGCCCCTGCTCGACGATGACGCCGTCCGCCATGAAGATCACATGATTCGACACGTCACGCGCGAACGTCATTTCATGCGTGACGACTACCATCGTCATACGCTCCGCCGCCAAGCCGCGCATCGTTTTCAGCACTTCGACCGTGAGTTCCGGATCGAGCGCCGACGTCGGCTCGTCGAAGAGCATGATATCCGGCTTCATAGCCAGTGCCCGGGCAATCGCCACGCGCTGCTGCTGGCCGCCCGACAGCCGCGACGGATACGCGTCGCGCTTCTCGTACAGGCCGACTTTTTGCAGGAGTTCTTCCGCTATCGGCTGGATCTCCTCGCGCGTCTGCCCTTTGACCTGTATCGGCGCTTCCATCAGATTTTCCAGCACCGTCATGTGCGGAAACAGATTGAACTGCTGAAACACCATACCCATGTAGCCGAGCAGTTCCCGCGCCTTTTTTTGCGGCGCGTACTCTGCGAGTCCGGAATCGCCGTTTTTCACAAGATACTCGCCTTTGACCTCGATCGAGCCTTTGTCGATCGTCTCCAGTCGGTTCAGGCAGCGAAGCAGCGTGCTCTTTCCCGAGCCGGACGGCCCGATAATGGAAAGGACCTCGCCTCTGCAGACGTCCAGCGAAATCCCTTTCAGCACTTCGTTGTCCTGAAAGGATTTATAAATATCGCGAGCGCGCAGCATATACGCCGCGTCATTCGTCATATTTTCCATAGTGCGCCTCCATTCGCTTGAAGATTGCCGTCAGCACCGCCGTCATGACGAGATAGAAAGCGCCCGCGATAAAGAACGCGGTCATATCGAAATCCCGCTGCACAATGGTGCGCGCCACGCGAAGAAGGTCGTTCATCGCGAGAATATAGATCAAAGAAGTGTCCTTGACAAGATTGATCGTCTCGTTGCTGATAGGCGGAAGGGTCCGGTGAATCATCTGCGGCAGGATGATCCGCCGCATCGTCTGCGAATACGTCATGCCCAGCGTCTTCGCCGCCTCGTACTGCCCGCGCGGAATGGACTGTATGCCCGCGCGGAAGATCTCGGCGAAATACGCGGCATAGTTCAGAGTAAACGCCAGGAGCGCCGCCGCAATGTCCGAAAAACGGACGCCGACCATCGGCAGCGCGAAATACACGAAAAGGAGCTGCAGCATGAGCGGCGATCCTCGCATGATCCAGATATAGACGTCCATCAGGATCGCCAGCGGCCGGAGCCCGGACAAGCGCAACAGCGCGACAAAAAAACCAAGCGGCAGCGACATCGCCAGCGTCAAAATAAAAATCTCCAGCGTGATTTTCGATCCCGCCAGAATCGAAAGCACGGTTTCCGTCAATTTATCCATTCATCTCTTCCTTCATCTCGTTGAAGTAGTACATGGATAAGTATAGCAGAAAAAAAACACGTAGGAAAGGTTAAGGTTAAGGAAACAACGATTAAGTCAATTTATGGCCTTGTCGAGGGCTTTTTTCGTCAGGCAAGAAAGATGGCGCGAAGTCGTAGCATCGCTACGTCGAGCGGCATCTGCCGCAGCATGACGGAAAAAGAACCGGCAAGGGCGAAAGAGACTTATTCGGTGTTTCCTCATTCTTTCCTACGATTTTTCATACTGTCTGTCAACGCCGCCTCGTCAAAAACAAGGCTCGCCGTTCCGTCCGGACGGGCGCGCATCACGACATGGACGCCCAGCGGCAAAAACGCGTTGTCCGATCCGTGGCCGGACGGGACGCCCTTGATGACGGGCTTGCCGCAAAGGTTTGCGTAGTATGTCAGCACTTCCTCCGTCGTGTAATCGCCCGGCGCCAAATCGTCGTCGGTGTCGAAGAAATCGCCCAGCAGAATGCCGTTCACACGCTGCAGCAGGCCGTTTTGCCAAAGCTGGTTCAGCATTCGATCGATACGATAGGAGTCTTCGCCGTCTTCCTCCAAAAGCAGCAGCGCGCCGTCGCCTTTCAGCTCATAGGGCGTTCCCGCCAGCGAAGCGACAACGGTAAGATTTCCGCCTATAATAACGCCTTCCGCTTCTCCGGCGACGACCGTCCGCATTTTTTCCCCGGGCGGAAGCTTCAGCTCGCCCAGAGGCGCGGCGCTGGAGATTCCGGCCAGGAATTGTTGCAGCGCATAGGCGTTGCGTTTTCGCAAACTGCAAAGCACAGGCCCGTGAATCGTGGCAAGGCGGCATTTTTCCCAAAGCGCCGCATGAAGCGCGGTAGCGTCGCTAAAGCCGATCAACGCTTTCGGATGGTCGGCAATCGCCTGATAGTCGAGCTTATCCAACAGACGCGCCGCGCCGTAGCCTCCGCGCAGGCAAATGATCGCCTTGACCTCATCGTCCAGAAACATGCGATTTATATCCGACGCCCGAAGGGAATCCGGGCCGGCGAAATATCCCTCTCTGGCCGTGCAGGACGGGGCGAATTTCAGACGATAGCCTTGCGCTTCTAATATCGCTGTCGCCTCCGCGTAATCATCTTTGTCATCGTAAAAGCCCGGCGCCAAGACGCCTATGCAATCCCCGGGACGCAGCGCAGCGCCTCGAAGCGGCGTCTTCCCGCGATGCGAAGCTTTCCTGCGAAGCGACGCCGTGTCGCCGGCAGCCGCTTTTTCCCGCGCTTCCGAAACAGACAGCCCCGCGATATAAGAAAAACCGATTATCGCCGCGAACAGGAAGGCTAAAATCTTCTTAAAACGCATTCGTTTCGTGTCGTGTCTCCTCCTTGCCTCTTGCCTTATGGAAAACCACTTTGCAATTACTTTTACTCCCCCGTCGGCTTCGCCGCCCCCCTCCGGGCGGGGGCAAGCCTCCCTACTTCTTTTCCTTGCCTGACGAAAAAATCCCTCGACAGAGGCACGACTTGACTTAATCGGCGATTCCTTAATCTTCTCACAGATTTTTATTGCAATATCTTCTAGCAACCCCCCCCGCTACATTCTTGAGCTGCTCGTCGTCCAGCTCTGCGTCGGCCATTTCCGCCATATACGCTTCGGCTTCTTCTTTCGTCAGGTCAAAACCATCCGTTTTCGCGAGCTTCATCAGCTCATCGGCGTCCTTGCAGGCCATCGCCTTCTCGATCATTTCCTGCGTGATTTCTTCTTTTTTAATCATAACCATGCTAAAACCTCCTCAACTGTGTACGGTGTTTTTCAGTCAGAACATTCCCTGACGTCGTCAAGCTTCGGCTATGGAGCAGAACCGGGGGCATTTATGCTTATGTTTGTGGCATTTCAGCGACCAGCACGTTTGGCCGCCTGCGGCGCTTTTCAGCGTCTCGTCGTCCAGCTCATAGTCCGCCATCTCCGCGATATACGCCTCGGCCTCTTCCTTTGTCAGCTCGAGCCCCTCGGCCTTCGCCGCCGCAATCAGCTCATCGACGTTCCTGCAGGCCATCGCCTTTTTGATCTGTTCTTTGGTCAGTTCGTTCTTGTTGATCTTTGCCATGTTGAAACCCTCCCGATACTATTGAGATTTTACCGTCTGATCAGGGCACAGCCTGATGGCGGGGGAGTCGACTGCGCGAGGAACAATGCGAACTGTAGCCTAATTTATAGCAAACGCCGCCCGCCGCTTTGGAAAGCGCTTCGTCGTCCAGCTCCACGTCGGCAAGTTCAGCCATGTACGCTTCGGCCTCGTCTTTTGTGATGTCAAATCCTTCCGTCTTCGCCAGCTCCATCAGCTCGTCGGCGGTCTGGCAGGCCATCGCCTTCTCGATTTGTTCTTTCGTCAGTTCATTTTTGTTGATGGTTGCCATTTTAAAAATACCTCCTAAATCTTGGACAGTAAATTATCTGCCTCGTCCTTCGTAAGCTTAAGGAAACAACGAATAAGTCCCTCCTTTTTGGCAAGCTACATGAGATAATGTCGCTTTATCCCCAGGGAAGGCGATTGTCGGCGAGTGGTTCCATGCTCTCAGTGCCGCAATTACCGCCCGCCGCTTTATTCAGCGTCTCCTCGTCCAGCTCCACGTCCGCCAGTTCCGCCAAATACGCCTCGGCCTCGTCCTTCGTCAGCTCAACTCCCTCCGTTTTCGCCACCTTCATCAGCTCGTCGGTAGTCTTGCAGGCTGCCGCCTTTAGGAGTTGCTCTTTCGTCAGAGTTTCAATCTTTGCCATGTCGTTTTTCCTCCCACTTCCGCCTGTTTTAAAAGCAACTGAATTTTTACGGTAGGAAAGTAGGATTTTCCTACTTTCCTACTTTCCTACTTTCCTACCGCAGAAATTTTATATCTTAGCAATCCTTCAACGTTCCGCACTTGAACGCGCAGCCGTCGACCATGTAGCAGGTCTTGACGCCGCCCGCCACGGCCTTCATCGCCTCGTCGTCCAGCTGGAAGTCGTTAATCTCCGCCATGTACGCCTCGGCCTCTTCCCGCGTCATCTCGTAGCCTTCGGACTTGGCCAGGGCAAGAAGTTCGTCGGCGTCCTTGCAGCGCAACGCTTTCTTCACCATTTCCTTCGTCAGTTCTTCCCGTTTCAGCTGTTTTGCCATTGGATAAAGCCTCCTTATCTTTGTTTCTCCTCATTCTTTTCTTCCGAGAAGAAAATTCCCGCTTCTTTTATGATATCGAACATTTCCTTCTGGCTCGTGGACGTCATCAGCGTCTCACGCTCCTTTTCCGTGAGACGGGAGACCGGGCCCGCCAGGGAGACGGTAAGTTCGTCTTCCTTTGTCTCTTCCCACTTCTTCCCGACGACGCGGGGGGCGACGAAGGCGAAAATCTCCTTCGACTCGCCGCAGTTCTCGCGGAAGTAGCTGCCGTGGGTCCGATACGCCTCCGGCGCGCAGCCGCCCCGGCAGATGAAGATGTACGGGCAGGTCTGGCAGGGCTTCATCAGGTCCGAGGTGCGGGTGCGCCATTTCGCTTTCGAGAAATTGAAGAAGAAGCGGCCCATCTCCTCATCGGTGAAGCCCACGGAGAGGTCTTCCATCGCCACGAGATCCCAGCAGGAATAGAGCAGACCGTCGGGGGCGATGCAAAGCATTCCCTGCTCCGCGCCGCAGAAGGACGGCGCAAAGCTCGGATAGTCCTCCTGCTTCATGGCGGCGGTAAGCCCGTTCATGGGCATCGAATACTGGCTCTGCTTCTCGATGGCCTCCAGCGGCGGAATGCCCGCCGCAAGGATGGCGTCCATCACCTGCTGTTCCGTCACCTTCGTCGGCGAGTCGGCGGGCTCCGATACCGCCTTGAAGTAATAGGAGAAAAAGCCTTTGCGCTTCGGTTTCGGCTTTCCGGCCTTCTTCGCCGCCTGCTCTTCCTGATGCGCTTTTTCCCGTTCTTCCGGCGCGGCCTCCTGAAGTCCCCGGGCCGCCAGGTCGTCGATCAGCGCCTTGACGCCGCCGATATTATCCCCGTTCGTGTTCACCCGCAGGCTGATGTCGACGCCGTGGTCGAGGGCCAGTTTCACGTTCTGCAGGATCTTGTCGTAAGTCGGAACGCCGTCTCGATGGAGGCGTCGGCGATCATTCAGCGCGCCCACGCCGTCCACCGTGACTTGCAGCTGGGATATCTCAAACTCCTCCAAAAGGTCAATATAGGCGTCGAGGTCGTAGCCGTTGGTGATGCCGGAAAGGCCGAGCCCCATCGCCTTCGCGTGCTCGCAGATGTTCCGGACTGTCTCCTTGTTTTCCTTCAAAAGCGGCTCGCCGCCATAGAGCGAGACGCCGTCGATCTTATGGCCTTTGTCCCGCTGCTTTTGGAGCGCGGCGAAAACGGCCTCCACCATTTCCCCGCCGCTTTCTCCAGCATCGCGTTGTCCAGCTCGAAGTCCGCGATCTCCGCGAGGTACGCCTCAGCTTCCGCCTTCGTCATCTCGTAGCCTTCGGCCTCCGACAGCTTTAAGAGCTCGTCGGCGGCCTTGCACTTCAGCGCCTTTTGCACCATTTCCTTGCCATTTTGGTGTCCTCCATTTATGCTTTATTGCACAATCTTTATCCTCCCGTTGTCACATGGGGCCGTCCAGGGGGCATTCCGTGTAGCAACTGCCGCCAGCCACATTGGAAAGCGCCGCGTCGTCCAGCTCAAAGTCGTGTATCTCCGCCATGTACGCTTCCGCCTCGTCCTTCGTCATGTCGTAGCCCTCGGTCTTCGCCGTCGCCATCAGCTCCTCGGCGGTCTTGCACTGCATTGCTCTGGCAATCATTTCTTTCGTGAGTTCGTTCCTGTTGATCTTTTTCATTTTGATAGCCTCCTTGGGTATATGTTTTGAATTGCCTCTATCTATTAATTAGAACAAATCAGTCGCGCCAAAATTGACACGCTCGAAAAATTTTTCTTTCAGCGACCAGGAGCAAGGACGCCTTGCTCACGCCACAGTTTTCCCTTGCAGTCCCTCGCTCCGTTCCCCTTTCGTGAAATAGCCCTCGGCGGCGACGCCCGCCACAAAGATGACGTCCTCGTCCTCTTCCTCCCCGATCAGCACATCATAGACGGGCTCGAAGGTGCCGGTAGGCTTTACGCTCGTCACGGTCGCCGTCGCGCCGCCCCGTTTCAACACCGTTTTTCCGAGGGCCTCTTTCACGGCGCAGTTCTTTTCGTGCCCAAAGTAGAGTGTCTGGCTTTCCGTCGTGCGCCAAACGGTTCCGTCGGAGAAGGCGACCTCGAAAATTTCCTCCTCCTGCGGCGGCATAACCTCCGTGATTTCGCCGACGATTTCATTTCCGTCCGCATCCAGCGTAACCACTTTGTCGCCAACCTGTAAATCCTTGATATGCTTCATGCCGCCCGGCACAGCCACCTCGGAATCGCCCGTGAAGCAATGGGGGTGGGCAGGATTACATTCGTTACCATCGCACGTCATATTGGTGTAGCAGGATCCCCCTGCCGCGCGCTCAAGCACTTCCTCCTCCAGCTCGAAGTCCGCCAGTTCCGCGATATACGCCTCCGCCTCCTCCCTCGTCATCTCGTAGCCCTCGGCTTCCGCCAGCTCCAAGAGTTCGTCGGCGGTCTTGCACTGCATCGCCTTTTCAATCATTTCCTTCGTGAGTTTGTTCTTTTCAATCTTTGCCATTTTGAAATCCTCCTTAAAGCGGGTTCCAATTATCCCTGCTGCACTCAGAATAGCAGTCTCCGCAACCTCCGCCCGCCGCCTTGGAAAGCGTCTCTTCGTCCAGCTCGAAATCCGAAAGCTCCGCCAAGTATGCCTCGGCCTCCTCTCGCGTTACTTCGTAACCTTCGGCCTTCGTCAACGCGACCAATTCGTCAGCGTCCTTGCACTTCATCGCCTTTTCGATCATTTCTCTCGTAATCTTATTTTTTTCGATCTTTGGCATAAGAAAACCTTCTTTCTTCACCAATCTCGCTTGGATTGTCGTCCAAAGCCGCTCCGCAAGGGCAGGATCGTCGGCGGCGAAATCGACGCGGCGGAAAAAAGCGTCCATTTCCGCAATGCCTGCCATTTGTTCGTCCGTCATGTTCTTTCGCCTCCATTTTCCTTCCACTTTATAATACAATTGAGCCAGGGAAAAATTGACATGTCGTAAAAATATTTTTTCACGACTTTAAGGAAACAACGATTAAGTCAATTTATGGCCTTGCCGAGGGATTTTTTCGTCAGGCAAGGAAAAGCGCTCGAAGTCGTAGCATCGCTACGTCAAGGGCGCTTTGACACAGCATGACGAAAAAAGAACCGGCAAGGGC
>JAFZRW010000025.1 GCA_017619685.1 Schwartzia sp. (in: firmicutes) | reverse complement strand
GTCGGGCACGGTGGTCATGGAGGCGGCGCTGATGGGATTGCCGTCGATCGTGTTGTACCGCTTATCGTCGGTTTCCTATTTAATAGGAAAACATCTAGTGCATGTCAAATATTTCAGCCTGCCGAATATCCTGCTGGACGAGATGGCCCAGCCGGAGCTTTTGCAGGACGAGGCGAATCCTGCCCGGGTATTTGAAGAGGCGCGCCGCTTTTGGGCGGAGCCGGAGCATAGGGAAAGCGTTTGCGCGCGGCTCAAAGATGCCTGCGAACGGCTCGGCCCGCCGGGCGCTTCGGAGCGCGTGGCGCGCCGTATCGTGGACGCGGCCTCGGGAGGGACGGCATGAAGAGTTATTTGCGCCTGCTCGCCTATATCGGGCCATACAAAAAGCGGTTGGCGGAGGCTTTCGTCTGCATCGTCGTCGCCGCCGCGGCGAACCTGTACCTGCCTTGGGTCATCAAGGACATGATCGACAAGGTGTTGGCGGCTCGCGATATGGAAATGCTGAACTTGATCTGCGTCGGCATCGTTGTGATTTTTTTCGTCCGGGGGATTTTCTATTATGGGCAGGGATATCTGGTTTCATATATCGGGCAGCGCGTAATCGTCGACGTGCGGGACGTGCTGTTTAGAAAACTCCAGCGCATGCCGATCTCCTTTTTCGACCGCCACCAAACCGGCGAGATTATGAGCTATATCTCGAACGACGTGGCGGCGTTGCAAAGCGCATTGGTGGAGCGCATGGTCGAGGCGCTGACGGAGAGCGCGATTTTCTTCGGCTCTCTGGTCATGATGGTTCTGCTGGACTGGAAGCTCAGTATTTTGACGCTGGTCACAGTGCCGCTTGTCGGGCTGGCGATGGATTTCTTCGGCAGAAAGGTTCGCTGGGCGGGCTCGGTGATTCAGGCGCGGATGTCCGATATCACCGCGCTGATGCAGGAAAGCATTTCTTCGGAGCGGGTGGTCAAGTCCTTCGTGAGGGAGGATTTTGAAATCGACCGCTTCCATGAGCAGAACGAGCTGAATTTTCGTGCGCAGATGAAGGACGCGCAGCTTTCAAGCCTGTTGACGCCGACGGTGGAGTTCCTCGCGGCCCTCGCCGTGACGGTCATCATCTGGTTCGGCGGAAAGGAAGTCGTGGACGGCGTCATCACGGCGGGCACATTGGTGGCGTTCTTGACTTACGCGGTGAATTTGGCGAACCCAGTCAAGCGGCTCTCGCGAATCTATGCACAGATACAGAAGGCGATGGCGGGCGCGGACCGCGTGTTTGCGCTTCTTGACACGGAGGAGACGGTGACCAGCGCGCCGGACGCCAAGAGATTGCCCTCCGTGGAAGGTCGGGTCTGCTTATCCAACGTGGATTTCTCCTATCGGGAGGACGTGCCCGCACTGACGGACGTCACGCTGACGGCGGAACCGGGACAGATGATTGCTTTTGTCGGCCCCTCCGGCGCTGGAAAATCGACGGTGGCGAATTTGATTCCGCGATTTTACGATGTGACCGGCGGCTCGATTACCATCGACGGGCACGACGTGCGGGATGTGACGACGGAGTCGCTGCGCACGCAAATCGGGCTCGTGCCGCAGGAGACCGTGCTGTTTTCGGCCACGGTGCGCGAGAATATCCGTTACGGGCGGCTCGACGCCACCGACGAGGAGATAGAGGCGGCGGCCCGGAACGCGAACGCCCATGATTTCATCATGGCGCTGCCCGAGGGTTACGACACCGAAATAGGCGAACGGGGCGCGACGCTTTCCGGCGGACAGCGGCAGCGCATCGCGATTGCCCGGGCGATATTGAAGGATCCGAAAATCTTGATTCTCGACGAGGCCACCAGCGCCCTTGACACCGAGAGCGAGAAAATCGTGCAGGCGGCGCTGGACAGGCTGATGGTCGGACGGACCTCCTTTGTCATCGCTCACCGGCTTTCGACAATCATCAACGCGGACAGGATTTATGTGCTGGACGGCGGCAAAATCCGCGAGCAGGGAACCCATGAGGAACTGTTGGCGGCGGGCGGCTTGTATGCGAGCCTTTACCAAATACAATACGGCAAAGCGTAGAGGAGAGACGTAATGCAGTTTTTATACAATATTGCGGCTATCATCGTGGTGCTGCTCATCATCCCGGTCTTTTTGGTGCGCGCCATACGAGAGCGGGGCTTCATCGAGCGTATTCGCCAAAGCCTCGGGTTTATTCCTGAAGAAGCTTTGGAAAAGGTCGCGAAGAAGAATTGCATTTGGGTTCATGCGGCTTCAGTGGGCGAGATTGTGGCGGCGAGCCCGTTGATCAAAGAGTTCCGCAGGGAATTCCCGCAAAGCCCGATTCTCGTCTCGGTGGTGACGACCAGCGGGTATGAGATGGCGAACCGCATCATCAAGGACGCGGACAGTATTATTTACTTCCCGTTGGATTTGCCTTTCCTTGCGGCGAGCGTCGTGCGCCGGATTACGCCGCGCGTATTCATGCCGGTAGAGACGGAGCTTTGGCCGAACTTCTTGCGGGAATGCCGTCGGATGCGCATACCGGTCATGATGATCAACGGCCGCATCAGCGACAAGAGCGTCAAGCGGTATCGTTATCTGTACAGCCTGAAAGATGAAATGATCGGCACTATCCTGAAATTCGCGATGCAGTCGCCGATCGACGCCGAGTACATCATCCGTCTTGGCGCAGACCCGAATCTCGTCATTGTTACCGGCAATACGAAATACGATCAGACCTATACGGACGTCAGCGCCGACGAGAAAGAGCAGCTTTTGAAGGAAATGGGGCTGACAAACAACGACGGCGTCTTTCTCGCGGGTTCGACGCATCGCGGGGAGGAAGATTATGTATTGCATGCGTTTCGAGGTATTCGCGAGAAATTGCCGAATGCGAAGCTCGTCATCGCGCCCCGCGAGCTTTTGAGGACGCGTGAGGTTCTCATGATCTGCCGTCGGGCGGGTTTTTCCGTCGCACGGCGTACGGAACTTTTGGAACATCCTGCTGAAGACCACGATATTGTCATCCTGGACACCATCGGCGAACTGGGCAAGATTTACAGTATCGGCGACGTCATCTATGTCGGCGGCAGCCTGATTTCCCATGGCGGGCACAACATTTTGGAGCCGGCGGCCCATGGCAAGGCCATCATCGTCGGCTACAACATGGTCAACTTCAAGGAAATCCATTCGCTGTTCACAAAGCGGAATGCCGTTGTCACGGTGCAGAATCAAGAGGAATTGCGGGCGGCGGCAGTGCGGCTCTTTGCGGACGCAGAGGAACGCGCGCGCATGGAAAGCGATACCTTGGCCATTATCAACGAGAACAAGGGCGCGGCACGCCGGAGCGCCGTGCTTCTCCATGAACTGCTGGAAAGCGTGGAGAGGACTCGTCTTGCCAGCGGCCAGATCAAGTCCACGGACAAGGTCGAAAACTTCCAGACGTTCTTTTATCAAATCATTCACAGCCATGACGCGCACGGGTTCATCGTGCAAATCTTCCTCGCGGTACTCTATATGCTTTCGCTTGTATACGGTGGACTTGTCAATCTGCGCCTCGCGGGTTACAAGATCGGCATATTCCGCAGGAAAAAGCTCGACTGCTACGTCATCAGTCTTGGAAACATCACGGTGGGCGGCACGGGCAAGACGCCGACGGCGCAGCGCCTCGCGAAGGAAATCCAGGAGCTCGGCTATCGCGTCGTCATCCTGAACCGCGGTTACCGTGCGAAGTGGAAAGGCGACGTCGGCGTGGTATCCGACGGCCGGACG
>JAFZRW010000005.1 GCA_017619685.1 Schwartzia sp. (in: firmicutes) | reverse complement strand
TGCAGCGCAGACTCGGTATCTTGACGCCGATGGAGAAGCACGCTCTCTACTTCGCAGTTGCGGCGTAAAAAAACTGACAGCCGAAACTGTCAGTCAAAAAAATTTATTTTTTTCATTGTCCTCTTGACGGGGAGCAGTTCATTTTGCTTGTGCGACAGCCCCTTTTTATATGTCTTATCGTTATTGCGTTCGCGCGTCTATCAGTTCTTTGCGGTCCGGGTCATAGATTACGAGCGGGTTGCCGTTTTGGTCGGTGACATGAATGGGAAGGAATGTGAGATGTCCCTTATTCATGCTCAGCGCGTCCGTCTTCGCGATGAGACCGCCGAGATCGATCTTCACGTCGTAAAAGTCGAGTTTTTTATCGAGATTGTGGAAGCGTCCGCGAATCGAACGAAACGGAATCCAGCGGTAAGTTCCTTCTCCCGATACGAAACGGCCGCTGTAGGCAGTCTTTTTCACGCTGCCTTTGGAATCCACCGCGATGTCGAGGTCGACGAAGCATTGCAGCTTATCTTTCGGCAGAGCCCTTTTCGCGGAAAGTTGCTGGCCGTGGCCTCCGATGAAATAATAGCGGGTGTCGAGGTTATACCAGCCCCGGGCGTTGAGCGTCCCGTCGAAGACCTGTGCCCGCACGTCCGAAAAGTGGATCATGGAATCCTTGTAATAGATATGACCGTTCACGTCCGTAAAATGCAAGCCGGGAATGCGGAGCTTGTCCAAATGCAACTCGCCGCGTCCGGTCGGATGGGAAATTGCTCCCTCCAGCCGTACGTTCATCGACAATGGGTCATGCAGGTCCATGCCGAATCCCAGCGACGACGGATCGACCGCGTCCACGATCAGCGCAAGGTCGCATTCGGGCACAGTATATTCAAAGTCAATCTTTCCCTCCAGGAAAATGCCGCCTCCGACCATCGTACCGCCGAACGGCCCCGTCGCCAGCTTTATATACGTGTCGTCGGTTGAGTCGCAGTCCATGGAAAACCGGACCGCTTCCAGAAGATAATGACGATCGCGGTAAAAGACTTCGACGCGGCAGTCGTTCAGGTAGATGTGCAGATCGAGAGGCCTGCCTTCCTGGTTGAAATTGGTCCAGTCCTGTTCGAGACGCTCGCGTTGTGCGCGCCGCCTGGCTTCACCTTCGGCGATCAGCTGCTCCTCGGTCTTGTCTTCGTCGCGCGCTTTCAGCGTCGGCTTTTTCGACTGCGCGCGTTCCTGCCGCGAGGGCGTGCGCACGAAATCGACGCTCATATCGTCGTTGAACCGAAGGGAGATGGCCGCGCGGTTCAGCGTCAGTTCCTCGATGGTCAGCGAGGAGAAATCTTTCGTCAGCACGTCGAGGACGTCGACGCGAAAACTCCCGTCCGGTATGAACAGGATCCTCTTTCCCTCCACGTCCTTCCATTCCAGGCCCTGGAAACTGACGTAGCCAAACGGAGAGGCGATGAGTTTTTCGACCGTGATCGTGCCGTTCAGCATTTCCTGATCTTGCATGACACGATCGAAAATCAGGGCTGCGCTCCGACTGAAGAATTCCAGGATGAGAAACGCAGCGATCAGGGAAGTCGGAACGCCATAGCGCAGGAAGCGGGGGAGATGGCGCCATAGATTCCTAACGCGGCTGCGCACGCCTTCCATTATCCCCTGCATGACAGATTCTCCTTCGCCGTATTACTTCGTTCCTGTCAGCGAAAGCACCTTTGCCTTGAATTCCTCGGCAGGCAGCATCGACAACGAACGGATCTTATCCGCCAGAGAGGCCTCTGTCGGCGGAGCGACAGCCGTCGCGCTTTCCCGGACTTTTTCCTGTACCGCCGCTTTCGCGCGCGCCCAGAAACCTGTCGGGTTCTCGACCGCCGCGCGCAGCACGCCTGCCTCGTCGCGGGCGATGGCGCGTTCGACGCCTTCCTCGATCATTCGTACCAGCTCATCGTACAAGATGTCCTCGCGGTATTGGATCGGCTTGTAGTCCATCTTGTATTCGCCGTAAGAAAAGCCAGCGACTTTCGACTGCACGTTCACAAGCGCGGCGTCCGTTTCCCGACCGCTCAGGCCGATGATGTAGCGCCGCTGGATCGTAAACTGTTCGTCCGGTTCTTCGCAGATGTAAAGCTCGATATGCACGTCTCCCACTGACACGCGCCCGATATGCTCCATTGACAGCTGGTCGTCGTTTGCAGATTTGACGATGAAGCGCTTCATTTTGCGAAAATCGTCTTCGGTAAATTCGTTCCAAAGAAATTTCATCTGTGGTCCGCTCCTTTTCGGCGGCTGTTTTCTGCCGTCGCAGATTTACTGGAATATTATTTTATTCGACGTTTTCTTCGTTTTCCCTGCCGGCTTCGACGGTTTGCCGAAAAAAATCTTACGGAAATAATCGAGGCAGGATTTTTTCTTTCGGCGGCGAATTAAATTAATAAATATTGATGAAGGGAGTTCGGCGTATGCTGGACGAGGTGCGGGGAAAGCTGATCGTCTCGTGTCAGGCGCTTGAGGACGAGCCGCTTTTTGGCGCGGAGATTATGGGACGTATGGCGCTGGCGGCGAAGGAGGGCGGCGCGGCGGCGATCCGGGCGCAGAGCGCGGCGGATATTCGCGAAATCAAGCGAACGACCGGGCTTCCGATCATCGGTCTCGTCAAGCGAAACTACGAGGACTCGGATATTTACATCACGCCGACGGCGCGGGAAATCGACGAACTTTTGGACGCGCCCTGCGAGATGATCGCGCTTGACATGACGGCGCGAAAGCGCCCGCAGGGGGAAGATGCGGCGCGGCTCGTGGCTCGCGTTCATGAGGCGGGCCGGCTGGTCCTCGCGGATATTTCGACGTTTGATGAAGGCGTCGCTGCGGAAAAGCTCGGCGCGGACGCGGTATCGACGACGCTGTCCGGCTACACGCCGTATTCGCCGCAGCTTGCGGGGCCTGATCTCGACCTCGTCGGCGAACTTTCCGCCGTGCTTCATGTGCCGCTTATAGCGGAGGGCCGCATCGGCACGCCGGAGGATCTTCGGGCAGTCATGGCGCTGGGCGCATGGTCGGCGGTGGTCGGCTCGGCCATCACGAGGCCGCAGCTCATCACGCGGTCCTTTGCCCGCGCGCTCGAAAAAGACTGAAACATTTATTTTTCAGCGGCAAGATATACGATATATGCAAAAGAAACGCCTTTGAGGGGTGATACGGTGAAAATCGATCGAAAGAGCCAGGCGGCGCG
>JAFZRW010000179.1 GCA_017619685.1 Schwartzia sp. (in: firmicutes) | reverse complement strand
CGAAGTGCATCTCCGTGGTTCCTATCTTGAGTTTGCGCCGTTCGCGTTCCGGCAAAACGGAGGCGCGTATACGCTTCGGGCGTCCGTCGATCTTTCGAGCGAGCGGATGAACGGCAAAGTGAAAGTCACGCAGGGCGACCTCGCCGCAATCTTGTCCGTGGCAAATGCGAAAAATGACGCAATTCACGGGCGTGTGAACGTGGATATCGATCTTGGCGGGACGATGTCCGAGCCGCGGGCGGCGTTCCGGGGCGTTTTGACGGAGGGCGACATATGCGGGTACCCGCTTACAGATGTTTCTTTCGATATGGGGCTTTTGGGACGCACGATTACTTTGCGGCGCTTTGAGGGCCATCAGGGAAGCGGCGTGTTGGCGGCGACGGGAACAATCGATTTGGACGGTGCGATCGACGCCCGGCTTTCCGCGCAAAAGATCCAGGCGGGGATGCTTTCGGCGGCTGCGGGCCTAAACGTGGAAGCTGTGGGAACGCTGGATTTGGAGGCGGAGTTCGGCGGAACCGTCGAGCATCCGTTGGCGGACGCGTCGCTGACGATCACGGACGGCGGCGTGCGCGGCTCGACATTTGATTCGCTGACCGGGCTTCTCCATTTGCGCGGCGACGTCGTGGAATTGGAGCAGCTTGTTGCGACGAAAGCGCAAGGGGTAAAAACGTACCGGGCGAGCGCGGCCGGCATGTTACCGCTGAAAGCCTTCACGGCGCAGCACGGCGAGGAGCTTTCCGATTACGACAGGATCAATCTGCGCATTTCGCTGGACGACGCCGATCTCGGCCTGTTGCCGCTGCTGTCGAATCAGATCGAGTGGGCCGTGGGCGAGACGGAGGGCGCCGTGGTTGTCGGCGGTTCGCTGGCGGCGCCGACATTCGACGGCGCGGTGCGGATCAAGGACGGCGCTGTGAAGGTGAAAGGGCTTGGCGTCCCCGTGACGGAACTGAAGCTCGGCCTGCAGATGGAAGGCGATTCCATCACGATTGAGAACGGCTCTTCGGGCAAGATGGGCAAAGGGACATTTGTCGTCAGCGGCTCGACACGGCTTGACGGAAGGACTCCGGTGGATTATCAGCTTAATTTCAACGCGGAGCAACTGGAACTTGCGTCGTCTTTCTTCACCGGTCCGGTTACCGCGTCCTTTGATTTGCACGAGGATGAGATTTATGGCCGCCGTTTGCCGAAACTGACGGGGCGGCTGGCGGTGGACGACGTACTCGTCTCGATTCCGACGATTCCGGACAGCGACGGGGAATTCCCGAACGTTATCCTTGATTTCTCCCTCGAAATCGGAAAGCATACGCATTTTTACAGTTCCAATCTTTACGACCTCTGGCTCGAGGGGGCGGCACATTTTACGGGTACGACGCGCCATCCGAAGCAGTCCGGCTCGATTTCCGTCCGGCGCGGCCGCGTGCAGTATCTGCAGACATCGTTCCGCGTCACGGAAGGCGAGGCATATTTCAATCAGGTGGATTCGTTCCTGCCGAGCGTCACGTTCAAAGCGATGACGCGCGTGGATCGTGCGCGCATCATGCTCGCTATCGAGGGCCCCGTGCAGCAGATGAAGTTCACGCTGACGTCGAGTCCGGAGATGAGCCAGCAGGAAATTTTGCGGATGTTGACGTTCCGAGGGGCGTCTCTTTCGGGAAATCGGCAGGACGATTCGGATGCGCAGAGGAACGCGTTGCTTTTGGCGGGGCTTCAGATGAGCGTTTTGGGCGAAGTACAGAACGCGATTCGCGACCTATTGCAGCTTGACGAGTTCACTTTTTCGACAGGTTCTTTCGAAAAAGGTGAAAAAGAGGGAGACAAGACGAGATTTGAGGCGTATAATATAACGATAGGTAAGTATATCGGCGATAAGGTCATGCTTCGCTATACGCAGGGCATCAATGAAGACGTAAGGCGCTTTGGCATACGCTATGATTTTACCGACCGGTTCAGCGCGTTTGCGATGCGCGACGAGAAAAACAGCAACTGGTTCGGGTTTGAGGCAAGGATCAAGTTTTAACCGAGGGGGTGATTTGGCTGCGTCTGGACGAATATATTCGCGAGTTAAAGAAAATCGAGATATTGTCTCCGGAGGAGGAAGCGCGCCTCTGGGAGGCTTGCAAGACGCGCGGAGACGAGCGCGCAAGAGCACGTCTGATTCAGTCGTATCAACCGCTCGTCTTTAAGCAGGCGACGCCTTATCGCGGCTCCGAGCACGTCATGGATGTGATACAGGAAGGAACGGTGGGACTGATCGAGGCAGTGGAGAGCTTCGACCCGACCCGCGGCGTGGCGTTCAGTCTGTTTGCCGTTCATCGGATTCGGGGAAGAATGAAAGATTTCCTGAAAAAAGAAGGAGCGTCAGATGCCCCTTGTATCGACGGTATGATGGATGCCGAGGGCGTTCCGATGCGGGAGCGTATCGTCGACACCTCCGCCCTTCCCGATGAGCAGGCAGAGCAAAACGTGCTCGCGGCGCGACTGCGGGAGGCGATGGCGCGGTTGCCGCAAAAAGAGCGGGTCGTTTTGGAGGAAGTCTATTTCTCGGGCGGCGGAATCGACGGCGTGGCTGACGAGCTGCATTTGAGCGCGTCGCGGATTTACCGGCTGCAAAAGACGGGAATCCGGCGCATTCGCGGTATGATGGCGCGATTCATGCAGCATTGGCACGAAAAGTAGACATATTCGGCGTATTAGCGCTTCTAGACGACGATATTTCACGATAAATTGCCGTGAAATGCAATATTTCCGTGTCAGGGATTGTTCCTGATGACGGAATATATAAAAGATAATAGTTTTGCCCTGAAGGGAGGGAGCGGTATGGACAGCGTGGCGGATGAGCGAAGCCGTCTCCGGCAGCATGTGCGCGCGGCGCGCGAATGGCTGGGCAGAGCGGAGGCTTCGCTGGATCGGGCGGAAGACGTCCGGGGCGATTTGAACTTGATGCTCGCACAGGCGGAACTCATGCGGGCGAAAGAAACGGAACGCCCCAGTGCATCGGTCGTCTGGGCGCGCCGCGTCGCACCGCTCTGTGCGGCGGCCTTGCTTGCCGGCATCGGCCTCTGGGCATGGCGGGCAGGCGTTCCGCCGGCGCAAGAGTTTCCTGCCGGGGAACGTCGGATAGAACAGCGGGCGGAAACAGCAACGGCGGGGATTGCGGAGGCGTCGCAGAAAGAAATAGAACTGCTTCCCATTGCGCCGCAGGAAGAAACCGTTCCAGCGGACAGCCCTGTGGAACCGCAGCCGCTCGCTATGGAAATGGAACGGCAGGAATCGGAGCCGGTCGTGGTTCCTCAGGAAGCGGAAACGCCGCCGGACGTCCCGGTCGCTCAGGAGACGCGGCTTCCTTCCGAGGATATGCAGCGATTGATGAACAGCGCGGGGCAGAGCCTGCGCGCAATCAAATAAACAGCAACTGATAGGAAAAGCAGAGAAGCAAAGGATCTTTTAGGAGGTTTCGTTTTGGACAAGAAAGCATATCGGACTTTAGCGTACACGGCGGCAGTCGCGGCGAGTTTCGCGGCGATGCCTTTGGGAACGGCGCAGGCGGAAGAGGCGCCTGCCGAGACGGCGCAGCAGGCAGTTGTCGCGATTCCCGACATCACGGCGGTGCCGGGGGCGGTTGTTCCCGCGCCGGTGGTGACGGAAGAAGAGGCGCTTGCCCGACAGGCGGAAGAGGACGCAAAGGTTCGTGCTGCGGAAGAGAAGAAGGCCGCAGAGGAGGCCGAGCGCAAAGCGCGGGAGGAAGAAGCACGTCGCGCGGAGGAGCAGCGCCGTGCGGAAGAGGCCGCGCAGCGCGCCGCCGAGGAAGCTGCGCGCAAGGCGGCGGAAGAAGCTGCCGCAGCAAAAGCTGCGGAAGCCGTCACGACGACGCGCGGCGCGGTGTCGGCGGAACATTGGACGGAGCTTCGTCCGGACGAGCAGGCGATTTCCGCACGCCAGAAGGCACTGATCGGGCAGACCGTCGTGGATGTCGTTTTCGACGGCGCCAGCGCGGCGACTTTGCCGAAAGCGAAAGAAGCGCTTCTTTCGCGGCCCGGCGACATTTTCGCAGAAGACACCATTGAAAAAGATCGGACGGCTATTTATGGAGCCGGCTTGTTCTACGATATCTTCCCGACTTTTGAGATCGTGCCCGAGGGCGTCATCATCACTTATCATTTGCTGGAAAATCCGGTGCTTCGTTCTGTGACCATCGAGGGCAACACCGTCATCAAGACCGAAGAGTTGCGCTCCCTGATTACGGTGCCGGAAGGCGAACTCCTGAACACGAAAACGCTGCATGAAAACCTCCAGGAGATCTCCAATCGCTACCATAAGGACGGCTATATCCTCGTCAAGGTCAACAACCTCGATATCGGTCGCGACGGCAACCTGAAGATCGCCATCAACGAGGGCAAATTGGAAGGCTATACGGTCAAAGGCAACACGAAGACGAAGGATCGCGTTGTCACTCGCGAGATGCGTATGAAGCCGGGCGAGCCGTTCAACGCGAAAAAAGCGCGCCGCAGTATGCAGCGCGTGTACAACCTGGGATTCTTTGAAGACGTCAATATGAAGCTCAATCCGGGCACCGAGCCGAACTCTGTCGTGCTGGAAGTCGACGTGGTCGAAAAGCGCACGGGCAGCTTTACCGTCGGCGCCGGCTATTCGAGCAAGGACGGGTTTATCGGCCTCGTCGGTCTCGGCGATCGGAACTTCCGGGG